>DJKK01000006.1 GCA_002434595.1 Alphaproteobacteria bacterium UBA6544
TCTCGTAGAACGTCGATCAGAGGAGAAATCTCAATCCCCGACGGATCGTCCAGCGGAAGGTAATATAGGGAAACCGGGCCGCGTGTCCGTGTCATGAAAGTGTGAGCCCCCGAAGGGTCGAGGCGGATATTCTGAAAATAAAAATTGACTAGGTATGGCATGAGGCGTCGCACGGCGTCCGGACCGTAATTATTACCGCAGGCGAGCAGGTTTGCGGGTTCAAACGTCACGCCGAAATTTGGCCGGTCAATACGCGACATGAGATCCAGTGTCTCGTCGACGGTCTCCGCGAGCGTACCCCAATGGGTCTGCTGCGCCAGCACGACACCTCGCTCGCCCGCTTCGTCGGCAGCGCGCTGAACGAAAGGGATATCTGCTGCGGTTTGGATCATGACTCTGACTAATGCCGCACCAAGTATTTCTGCAAGCTCAAGATGAGGCGTGATGTTTTGCAGACAGGAAGGCGCGTCGGGCGAGTTTGCGGCTAGTGGCACATTGCCCATCACCATTGAAGCAGAGAGGCCATACCTGTCGAGCAGTGCCCGAATTTCATGGATGCGCGGCTCTGGTGTATCCACGGAGACAGCGGAGGCACGCATCGAAAGACCTGCGAAACCCGCTTCGGCAGCCAAGGGCACCAATTCATCGATCGGCATAGCGGCCACATCCTTGCGCTGCGAAGATTCAGCGATCCGGCATGAGAGGGAGAGTTTCATTGGCAATCGGTCGCTGAGCTCCGAGCAGGAGAATTTCGTCCAGGCTTTAAGGGATTATCCTGTGAATGCGACTTCGACCCGCCCCAGTGAACCGAAATCCATGATAACTTCATCATCCGGTTTGATTTCCAGAGGCTCGGCGCATGTCCCTGTAGTTACGACTTGCCCGGTCTCAATGCTTAACCCCAGGCCGGTCACTTCATTCACGAGCCATTGCAGGGCTACACGCGGGTCACCCAGGACGTTCGATCCGTTTCCGGCATAGGCGTCACCGTCGATACATTCGACGTGCACTTCGTGTTGCGTTAGGTCTATCGCGCGCCATTCCGTCTCCGCCGCGGGGCCTATGACGAATTCATGCGAACAGGCATTGTCGGCGATGAGTTGCGCTTCGCCGGCACTCGCGAAGTCTTCAAACCGGGAATCGGGGACTTCGATTGCGGGATGTAGGCTGCTCACCGCATCGAGCACTTCGTGCACACTGTACGGTTCATCGGTGGGGCCGAGTGATCTGCCAAAACGGAAAGCGAATTCAGGCTCTGCGACCCGCATGCGGTTGTCGCCGAAGAGCAGTTCTGCGCCGTCCTGATAAGAGCGTTCTGCGAGCAAGCGGCCGGCAATCGGCCCGGTGACACCGATATGCTGCTGCCCAGCGCTGCTCGTTGCGGCAATCTTCCAGCCGAATATTGGTTTGCGGCTTAGTGCCGCGAGTTCTGCCTGAATTGCGTAGCCATGACCACGGGTCTTCGGCCGCAGGTCTTCTGGTAATTTGTCGATGACTTCACCGGCGTTCCAAAGCTGCCAAATTAAATCTGCGGCGCCTGAAGCCATCAATTACCCTCTTCGATTATCAGCGCATCTGCGATCATGGACTGCATGCTTGCGGGCATTGTGGCGCCTGCGGCAACGTTCTGGATTGCGCCTTTCTCCGCTTCCTGGATTTCCGCGAGACGATTAGCAACTCCTTCCGCCCTCTCCTGTGGCACGATGACTACTGAATCCGGGTCGCCTATCACGATGTCACCTGGGTTGACGTGTACGCCGCCAAGAGTTACCGGAGCGCCGACGATACCCAAGCCCGTGCGTCCGGGTGAATTTGGCGAAAGGCCTTGGCAGAAACATGGGAGGCCCACCTCCAGAATGCCGGCTTTATCGCGCGCAAGGCCGTCGGTTACGAAACCCGCTATTCCTTTATTATTCATCATGCCAATGGCGAGATCGCCCACCACTGCGGTACCTGTAAAGGCGTCATTGGCAACCACAAGGACGTCGCCCGGTTCCGCTTCGTGAACACCGCCGAACATGCCAACGATATCGGCGGGTGCTGAATACGCAGTCAGCGCAGGGCCAACGAATGTCGCCTGAGACTCGTCAAGCGGTTTGATCCGGTAGTCGAGTGCGCCCCGGCCATCCATAGCATCGGCGAGATGTGAGGTCTGTGCGCCTCGAAACTTGTCTATCAGTTCTGCGGACGGGCGTTTGAAGCCGCGATGAATGGTTAGGGCAGGCGGGTCGTGAATCATTTTCAGGTGTCTCGTTCAATAGATGGTATCTTTTAGGCGCTGCGGATAATTCTTGTCATAGGCGTCACCGTCGAATCCCTCGGTGCTTAGCGCTTGAAGTATATTCCCAGATGTCGGCAGTTCCTTGCGTTCAATCTGCGCATCGGGATCCCAGATACGGGAACGGGCGATCGCCTTTTGACATTGGAAGTAGACACGGTCCGCAGTCACGATGATCACGCTTCGGGGTGTTCTCCCATTCATGTCAAAGGAGGCGCAAAGTTCAGGATCGGCCGAGATTTCAGCTCGCCCATTGATGCGTAACGTCTCGCCGACACCGGGCACCAAAAACAACAGCGACACGCGCGGGTCACGGACGATGTTGCGTAGTGTATCGATCCGGTTGTTGCCTCGGCGATCCGGTATCATGACGGTCTTTTTGTTTACAACCCGGACGAACCCGGCAGGGTCCCCTCGGGGTGAACAATCGAGGCCTTCCTCTGCGACGCTCGCCAGGACGATGAATGGGGACTTTTCGATAAAGGCGCGGTAATGATCGGAAATGTAATCGATTTCCTTCACAAGCGATTGCGCCAAAGGTTCACCATAGATCGCTTCTAGTTCGGCGATCGTTGAGACAGTGCTTTTCGGTGAGAGATCGTTCATTAAAACTCCCCGCTAAAGTGCCATCGACAAATATTCAAAGCCCGGCTCCCCCGTCCCGAAGCACCAGGGTGATGAAACGAACTTTCTGCGCGGCAACCGCAGTCGGAGCTGACGTGCCGATTTTTTCCGATCTATCACTCCGCTGCTTGCGCCGGAACGGGAACGATCGGATCGCCTGAAATCGAGACGGATTCGCTGCCGTCTGCGCCAACCGGTATATCGCCGAGCAACGTCACGCGATATAGCTGACGGTCGAAATCCGATTCGTAAATGTCACGTGGTGCGCAGTGAACGACCGAGCGGTTGTCCCACATCACGAGATCGTTGCTCTCCCATTTGAAGCGGAAGGTGAATTCCGGCCGGACCGCATGCTCCCAAAATATTTCCAGTACTTGTTCACTTTCGCGCGGTGAGAGTCCCACGATTTCTTTCAGGAAGCTCGGGCTGACGTAGAGGACTTTTTCTTTCGTCTCCGGATGAATGCGGACAATTGGATGTTCCGTGGTAAGACGCCGGCGTTCCTGCATTTCCCGGTATTCGTCCGTCGCATCTGTCCCGACTGGCGGTTGGAATTTGTGTATGCCGCGCAGTGTCTCAGCGAACTTCTGGAGCGGCTCAGAAAGACCCTCATAGGCTACTACCAGATTGGCCCACAAAGTGTCGCCACCATAAGGCGGTATAACGTCGCCACGCAGGATGGAGACGGCGGGCGGATTATGTGCCGCCGTAATATCCGCGTGGTAACCTGTCCAAGGGCGAATGTTCTTGGGTGCGGGCTTGTAGCGTGTATCCCATCGGTTCTTTGCGACGGAATAAACCTCAGGATAGCCGTCGACATGGCCAAAAACCGCATGTCCGATCGTTAGGTCGCCGAAAGTTCTGGCGAACGCGACCTGCTCACCATGGGTCATTTTCTGATCCCGGAAGACGACAACCTTCCACTTTAACAAGGCATCCCAGATGCCCTTGGCATCTTCATCGGACAGCGGGCGCGTTATGTTGGTGCCCGAGATTTCAGCGCCCATATGGATCGTCAGTGGTTTGACTTCGATACTCATCGTTTACACTTCCTTCTTTTCGACACCTACGGATTCCAGAAACTTCTCAAGCGTTTCGTTCGGTTGTGCGCCAACGACGCCGTGACCCGAAGCGACGAATGTAGGGACGCCCGTCACACCATACTGATGCGATTTGCGCCAATCCTCGTCGACGGCATCCTTGAAGCTGCGTTGTTCCAGCACCTGACGCGCTTCCTCTACCGATAATCCGTTAGCTTCAACGATCTCCAAAAGAATATCTGGCTCACCGATATTCTTGGCATCTACAAAATATGCCTTGTAGAGCGCGTCGTGCATGACTTCGCCGCCCTCCTGAGTGTCTGCCCAGGCACCGATTTCTTGGGCGAGGCGGCTATTGTATGTGTGTGTACGGTGGCCGTAAGGCAGGCCTTCCTGATCCATCAGGCCCTTCATTTGTGCCTGGCGCGCCTGCATCTCTTCTTCGCTGCGTCCCTTGAACAGGTCCGTCAGCGCGCGGCCTTCCTGCGGTGTCTCGGGATGCAGCGGAAAGTGCACCCATTTCATTTCGATATTGAACTTTTCCTTGAGCCTCTCGATACGCCCGGTACTGAGATAACACCAAGGTCACACGTAGTCGGTAAAGACTTCCAGTGTTGTTGGTTCTGCCATTAGGCGGTTCCTTTGTTCCTTATCAATGAGAGTGGCACCGCCCGGGGGGAAGGACAAGGTGTACTCCGACGATACTTTACCGATGCCGCTCTTTCCCACGTTTGCAGGCGACGGAAATCTTCCTTGCCTCTTGGCGTTGCCTCAGTTAACTCCGATGCGGTTCAAATTTGCCGGATTTCTGGATGTCTGAGACGCCGAAAAAGCGCTTAATTTTTGAAGGTTGGCGGTTCATTCCGCATTCGGCGGCGATTGTTTTGCAATCCTACTGCCTCTCGGCTGTCCGGCGGCCGGATATTGAGGTATTGATCCGTGAAATGCCGTTCAACGGTCCTTGGTCGCGTATCGGCGGTATGTTCCCGGAAGCTCTCGACCGGGCACTTCATACGATACCCGTTGCGGAGGAACACGAACCGGCGGACGTGGTTGTGCGGATCGGATCTCCGGTCGATCTCGCGCCCGCGCCGGGGGCGGGGCGAACCTTCGTAATGGCGTCGCATGGAGCGGGTTCCACGGTCAATGCACCGATGGTCGGTGGTGCGAATATGGCCGAAGCCATTGCGGTTGAATCGGAAACCATGCTCCTGACGCCATCGGCATTCGCCCGTCAGGGTCTCTTAGCACAAGGCGTCCCGGAAGACCGGATTGCCATCACACCACGCGGAATTGATCCAGGTTTCTTCAGACCGCCTTCTGATTCGGAACGTGAGAACTTGAGAGAGCGATTTGGTTGGACCGACGAATTCGTATTCCTGAATGTCAGCGCAATGACGGACAACAAGGGTATAGACAGGCTTATTCGAGCCTTCGCGTCCGTCTTGGCGCATTACCCCCGGGCGCGGTTGGTATTGAAGGGGGTCGATTCAATTTATCGTTCGAAGGATCGTTTGACCGGACTTCTGCGTCGGGTACCGGCGGAGATTGCAGCCGCGGTAGAACCGCAAATCACCTATATCGGCGGCAACTATAAGCTGGTTGATATGACCCGCCTTTACCAGTGTGCTGACGCTTACGTGGCG
>DJKK01000067.1 GCA_002434595.1 Alphaproteobacteria bacterium UBA6544
TTTTGCAGCAATTGCGACGGCGGCTAAACTAGAACTTGTGTTGGTACGGCCCTATCTTCAAAGTCCGCGCAGCCAGACCGCGCCAGTCAATATTCAACCAGATCGAGACACCGCATGAGCCTCGCCGTTGCCATTCAAATGGATCCAATCGAATCGGTCGATATCGATGCGGACAGCACGTTTGTCCTCGCCCTCGAAGCACAGGCCCGCCAGCACGCGCTCTTCCACTATCTTCCTGAAGAATTAGTGTTCCGGCAGAACCGGCTCTACGCCAGGGCCCGGCCGCTCGAAGTGCGGCGCGAACGCGGCAATCACTTTACGCTCGGCGAAACGCAATTGCTCGACCTTGCCACGATGGACGTCATTCTGATGCGCCAGGACCCGCCGTTCGATATGAGCTATATTACGACGACTCACTTGCTGGAGCATATCCATCCGCAGACTCTCGTTGTCAACGACCCTTGTGAGGTCCGCAATGCACCCGAGAAATTGTTCGTCACTCATTTTTCGGAACTCATGCCGCCGACGCTAATATCCAGCAGCCGGGACGACATTCTCGCTTTTCGGCGAGACTATGAGGACATCATCGTCAAACCGCTGTTCGGCAATGGCGGTGCCGGTGTCTTTCACATCACGCCCGAGGACGAGAACCTCAATTCCCTCTTGGAACTTTTTACCGAGTTCTACCGCGAACCGATTATCGTCCAACAGTACATGCCGGCGGTGCGGGAGGGCGACAAGCGGATCATCTTGATCGACGGCAAACCAGCCGGCGGCGTCCTGCGGGTACCACCCCCGGGCGAGGCGCGCGCCAACATGCATGTCGGGGCCGAGCCGGTTAAAACGGAATTGACCTCGCGGGAACGCGATATTTGCGATTCGATCGGCCCGATCCTAGCCAGCAAAGGCTTGATCTTCGTCGGCATCGACGTCATCGGTGGATATGTGACGGAGATTAACGTCACCTCACCAACCGGCATTCAGGAGATCAATCGTTTCGATGGGGTTTCGTTGGAATCGCAGGTCTGGGATACCATCGAAGCGCGGCGAACCGTGGGTCGTGACAACGACTAACGCCGCGCTAGATCTGCACGTCGAACAGATTATCGATTGCTGTTGTGAGAATCCCGCTATCGGCAAATGAAATCGTTGAATTCAGAGCACCCGAGAACAAAAGTGCATTGCGTTGCTGTTCCGCCTGCGCCAACAACTGAGCGCGCAGGTTCTCACTCTCTACACGCTGTGCGAATTTTTTATTCTCCCCAATGAGACTGGAAATTTGATCGCGCCGCGCGCCGACCCGGCCGACAAATCCGTCGAAGACACCCGTTATAAACCGGATGGTTTGCGTCGCTGAATCGACATCGTCCAGCGCTTCCTGCAGCGAAGTGTCGTTCAGGAAATTTCCGTAGAATGGCGAGAACAGAACGTCCAACCCTTTGCGCTCCAAAGTCCCCTCCAGGACGGGGGTCGCTTCGCCGTTTCGGGTGATCGAGACGGCGCCAGTGCTATTGTCGAGCGAGACCGTATCGTCATCAAGCAATTGGATACCGTCATCGACATCGTCGTTGATGCTGATCGGCAACGACTGGACCTTAGCGCCGAAGATGTCAGGCACAAATACATCGCCCGTCCCGTCCTGCGTGATGGTGAAATCACTGCCGGCGAAAAGACCGGTGATGCTATCTTCTTGAAGACTGTTCGGGCGGATCGGGAAGGTGATCGTGTCGGCATCGAACACGTCGCGGAACTGACTTCCGAGCAGATTGTTGCCGATGGTCCCGAAATTCCGGACCTTGATGTTGATCAGGCCCATTTTTTGATCGAAGATATTTGCCTGCGTGCGTTTTTCGTCGTCCGTCGCCGTCGACAACTGGGACAGTTCGACCGCCTTGCGCATATCGACCAGCAGCAAACGTATCTCATCGAGCTTATCCCGCGCGCGCTCGACAATTCCGGTTACGGTATCGAGTTTGAACTTGATCCGCGACAGATCCTTGGCTTCCCGATCTGCCTGTCTCGCGGCCAGTTCGATATTGCGGTCTTGTTCTACGGGTCGACTGTCAATGCTGTCCTGTGCCGCGGCAGCAATGCTCAATCCCCGTGCTGCCGCTGCATCGGGCAGCAAGGAGAAAAGCTCCAAGCCGACTGTGCTAAAAGCACTCGATAGGCCGCCGGCGCCACTTGTGCCGAGGGGTAGGACCATGGGATTTCTTACCCGTCACTAAAAATCGTCAATTCTTGACGCAAATTCTATACCATAAATAGGGATTCGCAGAAAGCACAATTGAGTCCTTCTCAGACCGGCCTTCGACGGCAAGTTTCGATGCATTTACTGCACTTTCCCGCCGCGCTGCAGGATTCCCGGTCTGGCATGTCCATTTGCCCGACAAATATACATCTGTCGAGCTCGTCGCATGACCATTGCCCGCATCAAGAACATCGCCTTCTAGAGCATCTATACCCTGGCGCTTAATGTTAAGGTCCAGATGGCGAACGGCCTGCCAAACATCCTAAATATGGTCGCCTAAATTTGCGCACTAAATCATCACGTCGATGGCTCATCAATTACAAGAAGGCGAGAGGCATTTTGGGGATGAAGGACATCCGTAACTGCCGCCTTACCCTCAAAGATAATTGCTGAGAAGTGAGGATCGATTCTGAACTGTTATGGTACAGGGAAAAGGCTTACCCCGAAGACTGACTTGTGGGGAGTCCGTTCTACTGGGGCAGTTGTGAAACGGTCAACTAGGCTGGTTCCAAATTCAGAAAAAAATAACTAAAATAAAACTTAGCCAGTGAAAGCTCTCTCAGAAAGTGAGTTGAAAAGTATGGTCGCTTGAGAAATTCCAGAATTGAGCCGGTATTAAGAATCCTGAGTAGCGAAACGACTTTCTCGTACTTCAATTGCGCGTCTATCGGAGGCACTCAAATTTGGAATCCGGACACATCATTCTGATTTATACTAATATGGTTAACGGCATCTCTTGACTGTGTAATTGCGGCCAATTTTTTAATTTCTCTGCAGAAAATCACATTATATTAGATACATACACTGTTTCTTCTAAGGGGCCCTAAATCAACGCTGATTTACCCAAAGACTTTTGGTTTCTCTAACCGGAGTTCCCAGTAGATTGACTTTTTAAGTTATTCGCCAAGGCTGCGGAGTCTGACCAAGGCGCTTGAGGGATCTGTATGCTCGTGCTGCTCAGCAAAGCCACTGCGCGCGCCCTGCAGCGGGCGCGCTATAAAAGTCTCGATGGCATCCGCACAAACGCCAACGCGGATGGCGCCCTATTGGAGCAGGTCGCGGCACCCGATGCCGCCGGCCGCACGCTATTGACCGAAGCGATGGAACGCACGCGCCCCTCCGCCCGGCAATACAACCGGGTCCTACGGGTGGCCGAAGCACTCTTTTATCGGCGGCACTCTACCGGCGTTTAAGCGCCGACGGCTCGTCACCCCGATCATCAGGTCTAGGTTAAGTCCGATACCGCCATGCGCGGCAGCACCCTTCGGGAGAAGACGCTTTGATCCACGACCTGATCATCATCGGCGGCGGTATTGCCGGTCTGTCGACTGCCGTCCAGGCCATCGACAACAGTATGACGCCCTTGGTCCTCGAGAAGGGCGAGGCGCCCGATTATCCCTGCAACGCCCGCTGGTCCGGAGGGGTCATTCACGTGGCGGAGAAAGACATGCGGGCGCCGAAGGAAGACATCGTCGCGAAGATTGATCACCTGACCGATGGTACGGGTGGTGCCGGTCTCGCCGCCATCATGGCGGAGGATGCGGAAGAAACCCTTGACTGGCTGCGCGGAAAGGGCGCGAAGTTCGTGAAGGGAGGTGCCGTTGAATTCATGCGCTGGGTGTTGGCCCCGCCGCGCCCGCGGCGCCCGGGCCTCGACTGGAAAGGCCGCGGTCCTGATGTCCTTCTTCGAAACCTGGCAGCGGCGACCGAGGCAGGTGGCGGCACCCTGGAGCGCGGCGTGCGGGGAAAAGAATTGATCGTCGAGGACGGCCAAGTTGTCGGCCTCACCGCGGAGCGCGCTGGCGAGACGATTGAATTCCGCGCGCCGGCCGTGGTGATCTGCGACGGCGGCTTCCAGGGCGATCCCGACCTCGTGCGGAAATACATCTCACCGAAGCCGGAAGCGCTCTTCACGCGAGGAGCCGGCACTGGTTGCGGCGATGGGTTACGCATGGCGGAGGGCTTCGGTGCGAAGCTTGTCGGCATGAACCGATTTTACGGCCATCTGCTTGGCCGCGAAGCATTTCAAAACGAGAAGCTCTGGCCCTATCCCACAGTGGATGCCATCGCGCGGTCCTCGATCTTGGTCAACCGCAGCGGCAACCGGCTGCTCGACGAAGGCCTCGGCGGCATCTACCTTGCGAACGAGATAGCGAAACTGGACGACCCACAATCGATCGCCGTCATCTTCGACGATGCGGTGTGGACAGGCCTCGCGGCGGACAATCGTTATCCGCCCTGCATGAACCCCGCCTTCGTGAATGAGGGGGGCACGGTC
>DJKK01000179.1 GCA_002434595.1 Alphaproteobacteria bacterium UBA6544
GCGGCGGTAATCATCACGGCAAGTCCGATAAGACTTGGCCTAAAGCCTTCACCGCCTAACATAGACATCAAATAGTCGATGCCGAATGCGACGGCGAACGCAATTAGATAAAAACGGCGTTTTGCCTTGGGGTCCGTTTTCTCTTCGTTCATACCCTGCAAGAGCCCCCAGTCTTTCGTCAATCACACGCATAAGCGCGTATCGTTCCGATCGCGGATATTCGGATATCTGGCGATCCAGCGCAAACTCTCTCTGGCCATCACGGCACAGGCCGTGAATTCCCGCATCTTCGAGCCATTGGTCAACCGGATCTCGAATATCAGAAGCAACTACAGGAGCGCTCTTTTATGTCGCAAGAAATTCTTTAAATCGTCGCGCAACCTCGAGCGGTTTCACGGTCGGGCGGCCGAGCTTTTCCAGGCTTCCAGGCGTGATACGCGCATGTATGATGTGCGGCCCCTCCGAAGCGAGGGCATTCCTTATCGCCTCTCCAAAACCGTCGAGATTGTCTGTCACCGTACCGGTGCGATAACCACATGCAAGGGCGACCCGCGCAAAATCAACGATCGGCGATACGGTCGCCTGCCCACCCGTAGAATCATGAACACCGTTATCAAGAACTATATGGATAAGGTTTCCGGGCGCTTGCGCTCCAATCGTCGCCAACGATCCCATCTTCATGAGCACGGCGCCGTCGCCGTCCAAAACGATTACCGGTCTGTCAACGTTCAAGGCCACGCCAAGTCCCATCGCACTGGCGCACCCCATCGATCCCACTTGATAGAGGTGTTGCTCGCGGTCCGCGATGGTGAACAACTCGCGGCCGCACTTGCCTGTTGTTGCAATAAGCCCTGCCGATTCCGGGACCTCCAAAACGACTTTCTCCAAGGTTTCATAGCGACTTGCACGGGTACCGCCGCCGCAAAGGTCTTGATAGGTACCTGGGGGCAAGGGTGCGAGATCGACCTGATCCAGACCAGCATCCGCGACCGTCCCTTTAGCTACCACAAATGCAAAGGGCAAATTGCGCTCATGCATGCTGGCCTTTGCCGCATCCAGAGCGGCTCCCAGTTCTTTAGACGTTTCAGGTAGATGGGAGCAGCCAACGCCGATATCGCGGATGAGGATGTCCGTAATCTCGCCCATTAATTCGTGCTGCGGCTCATCGGAAAGGCCCGGTTGTCCCCGCCATGTGACAAACATCAATGTTGGAATCCGGAATGGGTGATTGAGGGACGTCAACGGATTGATCGTATTCCCAAGTCCAGAATTCTGGCACATGACGACAGTTTCACGACCGGCAAGCCATGCGCCCGACGCAATCGCAACGGCTTCGCCTTCGCTTGTTGCGCCCACATAAGCCAATTCACGGTCGCTGATTGCGCGATTGATAATCGGCGTGAGAAAAGAGCACGGCACGCCTGTGAAGAAATCGAAACCCCGCGCTTTCGCCTCGGAAAGTATAAACTCTGCCTCAATCATCGTTAGAAATTGCGAGCCCGAGCCAGATCGAACGCGTCGTTTACATCGAGCCAATGACCGGTGATGTATACAACCTGAGGCTTCGCACCATCATCGATCAGGCGATTGAACAGGTCGGTCATACTGGCCGTCCCCAAACTTCCGTCCTCACGCATTTGGTCAATCTGCGCCTGCAGAAGTGCACTTCCCTTCTCACTGAATTTCGCGAGGCCGATCCACTCACCATTTACTTCGCTCTCGGGCAACGAGCTGTCGATGCGTGTCAATTCTGCTAAGGCTTCGTCGAAATAGTCCGCCGAATAGGGATGAGAGCATTGTACGAGATCGACCGTCCTTTTGGTCGTCACGCTCCGCTCTTCCTGCCAGTTGGCGTCGACGACTACGGCGATATCAGCATTGCAATCGAGCAGCTGGTTGAGGACATGGCTTCTGAACATAATATCGCCATAGCTGACGAGGGATTCGCCCTTCAATGAATGTGACGCGCAAGCCAGTGAAGCAACTTCTCCCGAGGTTTCATATTCAGTATTTTTAACCGTCTTGATGCCGGGAAACTCTACCGTATCGGCCTTATAACCGGTTACCACCGTGAGTTCGCGAACCCCCGCATCATTAAACGAGCCGACAAGTCGGTGAAGCAGCGGCTTGCCGCGCACGTCGACCATACATTTAGGACGGTCTTCGGTGAGGTCTTCCAGCTGACGGCCCCGTGACGCCGCCAACACGACGGCATTCGTTTCGGCCCGTTTGGCAAGATAGCGATCTTCGGCATCCGCTAACTCATCATTTCCCGCAATAACGAATACATCGCCAAGACGAGCAACGTTCTCTTCGGCCCAGATTAGGTTCTGGTTCTCGAAGATTTGTCGGCTGGTCTCACGCATCGCTGTAATCGCCGCCCTTAAGTTATGGTTCGCCCATATGATGAGATTTACACCGGCATCCCTGAAATGCTGGGTCGGCGTGGCGTAGTATTTCGTCGGCACGATGACAACAGGTGATCTGTTCGCCCACTCTTTCGTGAAGGCGAGAATCTCGTCCGCAACAGACTCCTTGGAATGGATTAAAATCGCATCCGCACCCGCCTGATGATAAGCTTCGGCTCGCCTCAGCGCCTCGTTGAGGCCCCAACCGGCGATGAGCGCTTCAACACGTGCTACGACCGAAAAGTCGTCATCGGTCTGGGCGTCCTTGCCAGCTTTGATTTTCCCGCAGAATTCATCGATATCCGCCAGCGGCTGATTCTCTCCAAGGAAAGAGTTGGTTTTCGGGAAAAGTTTGTCCTCAATGCAAACGGCCGCGATGTCCCGTTGGATTAATTTGTGCACTAACCGGCGAAAATTATTGAAGTTTCCGTAACCGGTATCAGCATCAACCAGAATCGGAACAGTGGTTGCGTCTGCCATGAATTCCAAGACTTCAAGCACCTGGGTCCACGACGCTTCATTGCTGTCCCGCACACCTAACGCTGT
This sequence comes from Alphaproteobacteria bacterium UBA6544, assembly GCA_002434595.1. Classification (GTDB taxonomy): domain Bacteria; phylum Pseudomonadota; class Alphaproteobacteria; order UBA8366; family UBA8366; genus UBA6544. The sequence continues at coordinate 2,955 of DJKK01000179.1, forward strand.
CGAAACGGAGAGACCAGACGCCCACACGCCTTCGAAACCTGTTTCTTCAACAATCTTGGCGGAGAGGCCGTTATGGGCTTCCATGATGAAGCTGGTTTCCGGCGACGTCAGCATATCGCGGAAGCGGCTCGTCTTCTGGACTACGCCAACGCTACCCTTCGGGAAGGTCAGGACGTTCTCGCTCATATCATTTTTCCTGTCGACAGCTGAATTGGCGGGGATTTGTTTCGCAGAATTCCGATTCTGCGACAAATTGCAAGTGGCGACGATGACATGGGACGATTTGTCCTTGTCCGCAATGCACCGTAACGTATGCAGTCCCTGCTATGCTACGACAAGGGGAGGAATTGTGTCTTTCGCTAATTTGCAAACTCCGGCGCTGATCCTTGATCGATCGGCAATGATGAAAAACCTCGACGCAATGCACGCACGCATGAGGAAGCTTGGTGTCGACCTGCGGCCACATTTAAAGACTGCGAAATCGGCAGACGTCGCAAAGCTCGTAACCTCGGGCCAGGCTGGCGGCATCACCGTTTCCACGCTCGCGGAGGCGGAGTATTTCCACAAGCGCGGTTTCTCGGACATTCTTTATGCAGTGGGAATTGCCCCGGGACGTCTCGAACGGGTCGCGGCGCTCGCAAACGCCGGCGCGGATATCAAGATTATCACGGACAACATGGCTGCAGTCGAAGCTCTCGCAAACTACGCCGAAGACGCGACCTATCCTTTCAAGGTACTTATTGAAATCGACAGCGGCGAAGGTCGCGCCGGAATTCTTCCGGAGAGCCCTGAGTTCCTTGAAATGGCGAAAACCATTGATGCGTCGGCAAACGTTAGCCTAACGGGGGTCCTAACGCATGCCGGGCACTCC
>DJKK01000294.1 GCA_002434595.1 Alphaproteobacteria bacterium UBA6544
TAAAGGCTCCCACTACAGCACGCACCCTCTGCAGGACCTGCAGCAGGTGCCATTCCTCTGCTGCGTCGCCGCCGAGGCACCAAGTGTACGCCTGAATACGGGCATCTTACTACTGGCACTGCACAAGCCAATAGATGTCGCGGAGCAACTTGGGACCCTCGACATCATGACCGGAGGCAAAGTTATCTTCGGATGTGGCGTCGGATATCGAGATGTCGAGTTCAAGGCGTTCGGAACATCGAAAGGTCAGCGCGGACGTCGCTTCGAGGAAAACCTAGCTGCGATTATTCGTCTCTGGACCGAGGACAAAGTCTCCATCAAAGGTTCGCACTTCGAACTCGAAGATGCGTCGTGCTCCGCACCTCCTGTACAGGACCCCCACCCGCCGATCTGGATCGGAGCTTCCGCTGACGCCGCCATTAAACGTGCAGCCCGAATGGGAACTTGTTGGTACGTCGGGCCGAACGATCGTCTTGATGCTATCGCCAGCCAGCTGGATACCTACAAAAGGGAGCTCGATCTCGTCGGTAAGCCATTCCCCGAGGAATTCCCCGTACGCCGGGAAGTCTTTGTGGCGCCGACGCGTGAAGAGGCCTACCGCCTCGCCGAGGAACCGATTATGACGAAGTACCGCGCCTATCATTCTTGGGGGCTTGGTCAAGCACGTGTTTCGGCTGGCGAAGACGATGAATTGGGTCAGCCGTTCGAGGAACTCCTACAAGATCGATTCTTTATCGGATCTCCCGACGACGTCGCTGAGCAGATAATCAAATTCAAAAACCGAATTGGCATGAACCACATCGTTATGAGCATGCACTGGCCAGGCCTGGAGGTTGCGCGATCGATGGAGACAATGCAGCTTCTCGCAGAGGAAGTCTTTCCCCGTGTACGCCAGGGCCTATAGGGGAGAGTAGTCATGATAGTAGACCCCCATCGCGTCGTCCTGACGGGCGAAATTCCATTCATACGATTGAGCGTATCCGAGGACGAGCCAGTTTCGACCAATGCAAACTAGTGGCGCATCCTGTTTTCACCCACCGGGTCGGGCCATGTCCTCTACCTGAAGAGCTAACTCACCGACAACCTTTGGCGCATCTATTCGGATAACATCGCCATGACCCGTTGGCTCCAGGAAACAGTGCAGGGCATGCTCAACGAAGAGACCGCCGATACCGCCATTTCCGTGACCGAGGCGAAATTTTCAAAGTACATAGACTACCGCGCTTTCTGGACGGAGCGGATTGAAGCTTTCGGCGAAGAGCTCGAACTCACCTGGAATAATCCTGGCGATCCATTGCTGATCCACTCTGAACCCGGAGATCGACCGTATGGCGTATGTACCGTCCTGGTTCCAGTTTCAGGAGCCCGTTTGACAATAAACGATGTCGAGGCAGCGGGACGGCCCTGGCCGACGGAACGTGAGAGCCGCACCTTCAGCACCTGCGCGCTGGCCTTCTCTGAAAGCTGGACGGAGAAGCGTTGATTCGATCGCTCAGAGCGTAATCCGTTAGGTCGTGGAACAATCGACGCTAACGGGCTCAACATTCTCCATGATCCAGCGAGCAATCGCAGTCATTCGGGCATCATCTCCTTGCTGGCCGACAACCTGAACGCCAACGGGGAGGCCGCACACGTCGAGCAGCGGCATAGTGACCGCAGGCGCGAATAGCATCGAACTTGGATAGTTACAGATGGCATCGCCGGTCGGACGCGGCGCAAGTGGCTTGCCCGGCACATCTTTCGGATGAAGCGGTGCCGGCCCCGGACAAGAGAAGCTGATTGCCGCGTCCGCAAACGGTGCTATACGTTCGTGGCACGCCTGCGCCGCGGCACGCCTTGATAGCGCATCACGATAGTCGGCGGGCGACATTGCTTCCGCCTTGGCGAGCGTCGCCATAGCCCTTTCACTGACGCCATCTGGAAACTCATCGACGAGATTGCGTTGTGCCCAGCGATTTTCCCAACTGGTGATACGGCTGCATACGTCGCTGGCACCTGTAATGGCCCGCTCCAGGGCCATGTGGGACTGATCATCATCGCGCCACAAAATCTCGACTCCATTTTCCTCGAGTTGTGCCAACAGGGTACGGAACGCTGATTTGCTCCCATCGTCGAGGATCTCCCAACCATCCCCTTGCATTACATAAAGCCGGTTCGGCCGACCCGCAGCCGGTGGACTAACCGAGCCGACGAGACCAGGGTATCCGCGGTCCCCTCCTGCCCGGTTCCCAATCTCGATCGCTACCTGCCACATATCCTCGATAGAATTCGCGTGAACACCATGTGTGCTCATACTTGTAGCCTGACGTTCACCACGGTTTATGGCGCCTTGGCTCGGCTTGATTGCGATATTCCCGCAAAACGCTGCCGGCCGAATTATCGATCCGCCGACCTGTGTGCCAATCGCCGCAGGAAGCATGTTGGACGCAACCGCGGCTGCGGAACCCGACGACGATCCGCCCGGCGTCCGCGCCAGGTCGAAAGGATTATGCGTCGGTCCAGGATGGGACCCGCCAAGCTCAGCCGTTACGGTCTTGCACAGGATAATGGCGCCTGCCTGTCGCAGCGCCCATACTGCAGCATTGTCCCGTTTCGGGAAGTTGCCTTCATAGGCGTCACAACCCATTTGCGTCGGCATGTCCTTCGTCTCGAGGAGATCCTTGATGCCAATCGGCATACCGTCGATGGCAGAAAGCGGATTGCCGGACTTCCACCGTGCACCACTTTCGTCGGCTGCCGCGCGTGCACCGTCTTCGTTGATAGCCGAGAGGGCCTTTATGGTCGGCTCTTTTTCCGCAATAGTCGCAAGGCACCGCTCAAGGTAATCGCGGGGTGAATCCGAACCATCATTAAACGCCGCAACAGCATTGTGGAAGGTCAGTCCTTCGAATGTCTTCGGGTCGTATTTTGTCGGAGTAACAGCGTCCACGATTCTTCTCCTAAAGAGATGATGCGATGGTTAGCAACTCTATGTTAATCCGCAAATGATTAAAGATACCAGTATATGAGGGCGACGGTTCAAACGTCCTCCCAGAATTCGACCATTCGCTGGCGTAAACGAGCATCTGGCAGAACTCCCTGCCCCGCCGCAAGATTGTCCGCCATATGGGCCGGATTGGACGTTGCCGGAATGGCACACGTCACTGCCGGATGCGAAATCACAAATTTCAAGAAAAATTGCGACCAACTATTGCAACCCGCGCCCACAGCCCATGTCGGCAAATCCTCACCCTCAACCGAGGAAAACAGCCCTCCACCTTCGAATGGCCGATTGACGATAACGGCGATGCCGCGCTCGGCAGCGATCGGCAGTAAGTTGTCCTCGACCGCCCGTTCGCCGATGGAATAGGCCATCTGGACGAAGTCGATTTCCTCGCGCTCCATTACCGAAACCAGTTGATCGATGGCACCGCTGGCATAGTGGGTCACGCCTATATAGCGAAAAATTCCTGCTGCCTTCCAAAGTCGCAGCGTCTCGATATGAATCCGCCAATCTTTCAGGTTGTGAATCTGCATGAGGTCGATACTGCCGCGTTGAAGCCGTTGCAGGGATTCCTCCATTTGAGCGATTCCTTGATCCCGGCCTTCCGTCCAGACCTTGGTGGCGATAAAGGTGGAATCGCGTTCTTCTTTTTCTGCCAGCAACCCACCGACGACACCTTCGGCCCGGCCGTACATAGGCGAGGCATCGATCATTCCACCTCCGGCCTCAAACAGGAGGTCCAGACACGCGCGGTGTCTATCATACGGAGCACCGACATCAAAAGCCCGCCAGGTACCGAGACCAATTGCCGGTACGGTCTCGCCCGTCTTCGGTATGGTACGCCGTATCATGTCTTCCCCCGCCCCGCTTCCATTCGGTATCGTTGCCGTTAGTCCGGCTGCGGCCACAAGCTCGAGAAAAGCCCGCCGATCGAATTTTCGAGTACTCATATCTTGATCCGTTAGGTGTCCTCTCCGAGGGCGGAAAGCTCCACTTTCTCTCCCACACCTCGCAATTCGTGCAGACAAACCGATGTCCAGGGTTCGGGATGTAGATCGACGAATGATGGAGTTTACCCGCCGTAGAGCGCTTCGAGCTGGTCGCCGTAGTGGGCGCGAATCATGTGCCGGCGAATTTTCATACTGGGCGTCAACATTTCGTTTTCGATGCTGAAGGCGTCGGCCGTCAGAACGAAACGGCGTACGCGTTCGATCGTGCTCAGGGCCGCGTTGACGCGATCGAGCGCCTCGCGTATCGCCGCCGCGAACGCGTCGTTCTGGATCAATGCCTCGAGATCGTTCTCGACTCCATGCGCCCTCGCCCAGTCGGCCGCGAATTCCGGATCCGGAACGATCACCGCCACCAGATGTGGACGCTTGTCGCCATGCACCATTGCCTGCGCAATTTCCGGCTCGACGGTGAGAAATCCTTCGACACGTTGTGGCGCGATATTATCGCCGCCGGAATTGACAATGATATCCTTCTTGCGGTCGGTAATCTGGATATAACCGTCCTCATCGATCTTCCCAATATCACCTGTATGCAGCCATCCATCGATAATGGTTTCGGCGGTCGCTTCCGGATTGTTCCAATATCCCTGCATCACCAGTTCACCACGCACGATGATTTCGCCGTCTTCCGCAATCCGAACCGCCACGTCCTTCATCGGCGGGCCAACAGTATGCATCTTGTTCGGATGTGGGGGATTGCAGCTAATGACCGGTGCCGACTCGGTCATTCCGTAACCCTGCAGGATGGTCAGTCCAAGGCTGGTGAAGAAAAGGCCGATATCATAATTCAGCGGCGCCCCACCAGACACGAACGCCTTTAAACGGCCACCAAACCGTTCCCGAACCTTCGAGCGAACTAGCTTGTCCATCAAGCCATCGAGCATTGAGTCCACTAAGCCCATGGAATCGGGTTCCTCATACTTACGCCGCCCAAGAGCCACGGTCTTCAGGAACATTTTCTCCTTAAGCCCGCCCGCCTGCTCGACTCCGCGAACGATCCGTCCGTGCATGGCCTCATAGAGACGCGGGACGGCGGTCAGGATTGTCGGGCGAACCTCGGAAATATTGCCCGTCAGTTTCTCGACGCCTTCGGAATAGTAAATCTGCGCCCCGATCGATATCGGAAGGAATTGTCCGGCCGTATGCTCGTAGGAATGGGATAGTGGCAAGAATGACAGAAAGATTTCCGCGCCTTCCTCAAATTCCGGTAACTTGGTTAGAAAATCATGAGCGCCCATGCAATTGCACAATATCGCGCCGTGACTGAGCATCACCCCTTTCGGCTTGCCGGAGGTACCGGAGGTATAGATCAGACAACTCGTCGAATCGCGAGGGATGTCGGTGGATACAGGCAAATTGGCATCGTATGACTGACCACGATCGATCATTTCGGCCCAAGTCAAGGTATCAAACCGATGCCCGGCGGGCTCCAGCTCTTCGATCGACACGACGAACTCGAGATCGAAACATTGTGCGGCGGCCGCGCACACCTGCTTTGCGAGCGCCTTGGTCGAAACGATGACGCCCTTGGCGCCACTGTCCGACAGCACGTGCAGGTGGTCATCGACGGTATTAGTCGTGTACGCGGGAACGGAAATGCCTCCGACCGCCATGATCGCAACATCCGCCAAAAGCCATTCGGGTCGGTTTTCCGATACCAGGCCTACGCGATCGCCGGGTTTGACGCCGATCGAAGCGAGACCGCGCGCCAGATTGACGGATTCGGCTTCCGCCTCCCGCCAACTGATTGCCTGCCATTCGCCGTCGGACTTTGCCCACAAGAAGGGCGCGTCACAATAATACTTTGCCCGATCGTGAAACATCTCGACTAAATTCGGTATTGCTTGATATTCCATCCTTATCGATCCGCTTCCCTGAATTCCTACAATACACACGCCATCGCTTCTTATATCGCGGCTAAGGGGGCAGGAAAACCGTGACGAAGATTCCTTGTGACACCCTGACCGCCGCCCTATATCGCGAAGGTAGCACGGAGGTATGGCATGAATGATACGGCGGCACTCGGCGCCCTTCCTACCTGGGATTTAGACGATTTATATCCCGGAAAAGAATCGACGGAACTCACACGCGACCTTGACCAGGCAATAGCCGATGCGGAGGCATTTACTTCAAGGTACAAGAGTTGCGTGGCATCGCTCGATGCAGAGCCTCTCGGCGCGGCGATACTTGAATACGAGCGTCAGCAGGAACGCCTTGGCCGCATTATGAGCTACGCTCATCTCGTCTACGCAGGAAACATCACTGACCCAGAGTCAGGCCGCTTTTTCCAAACCATGCAGGAGAAAGTGAACGAAATTGCGACGATCCTGCTGTTTTTCGAACTGGAGTTACGACGGATCGAAGACGACGACCTCGATGCCAAACAGAGCGCATCCGAACTGCTCGCAAATTTTCGCCCCTGGTTGCGGGACATGCGGGCCTTTCGGCCGCATCAGTTATCGGATGAGGTTGAGAAACTACTGCTTGAAAAATCGGTAGCCGGTCGCTCTGCCTGGGTTCGCCTCTTCGATGAAACGATTGCCGAATTGCGCTTCCCACTTCACGGCAAGGATTTGACCGAGACGGAAATCCTTGACCGACTAAGCGACGCTGATGGAACCATGCGGCGCGAAGCGGCGCAATCGCTGGGCGCCGTTCTCGGCGACAATATCCGGCCATTTGCGTTGATTACAAATACACTAGCCAAAGACAAACAGGTTGAAGATCGCTGGCGTAAATTCGATCGCCCAATCTCGTCACGAAACCTCTCCAACTTTGTCGAAGACGGCGCCGTCGCCGCACTGCTTTCCGCGGCCCAGC
>DJKK01000108.1:0-1289 GCA_002434595.1 Alphaproteobacteria bacterium UBA6544
TGTATTATGGTGCCGGCAGCGGAAATGGACAGGGGGAACCGATGGTCGAGCGGGAGATTACGCCAGAGCCGTCGCGCGGGTTCGATGTCGCTGAATTCGAGACGCGCTGCGCGACGGCTCAGTCGGCGATGGCGTTGTCGGGCATCTCCGCCTTGCTGCTCACGACGGAGCCGGAAATCCGCTATTTTTCGGGCTTCCTGACACCGTTCTGGCAATCGCCGACGCGGCCCTGGTTCCTCGTCGTACCGGCATACGGCAAGCCAGTGGCGGTGATCCCGGAAATCGGACGGGATTGCATGGAAGCAACGTGGGTCGAGGATATTCGCACCTGGGCGTCGCCTGACCCTGAAGATGACGGCATAACCCTGCTGGGGGAAGTTTTGCGGGAATTTGCTGGCAGGGGCGCGACGATCGGTATCGCCAAGGGGGCGGAGACGCATCTCCGCATGCCATTGGGTGATTATGACCGATTAGTACTTTCTAACGAAATCGTAACAAGTGACGCAACATTCATCCTCAAACGCCTACGAATGGTGAAATCCGACGCGGAAATCGCGAAAATCCGCCATATTTGCGGGATCGTCTCGGGGGTCTTTGAAGACATGCCGTCCTGGCTCTCGGTGGGGATGCCGACAACCGCGGTTTTCCGGCGGTTCCGCGTCGAGGCTCTCAAGGCGGGCGCGGACGAGGTACCCTATCTCGTGGGCGGCGCGGGTCCCGGGGGATACGGCGATATCATTTCGCCGCCGACCGACCGTCTGCTTGCGCCCGACGACTTACTGATGCTGGACACGGGATCGGTTTTTGATGGGTATTTCAGTGACTTTGACAGAAATTACGGTATCGGAACGGCCTCTGATGAAAGCCGCCGAGCCTACGAGGTGGTGTATGCGGCGACAGAGGCGGGATTGGCAACGGCGAGGCCGGATGCCACCTGTTCCGATTTGTTTCGCGCCATGAATCGGGTGCTGGAAGAGGGCGGCGCGCTCGGCAATGAGGTGGGTAGGCTCGGCCACGGCCTCGGCATGCAGCTGACGGAGTGGCCGTCCAACACCATTTGGGACGAAACCGTTCTTGCGCCCGGCATGGTCATCACATTGGAGCCCGGAATGACCTTCGCGCCCGGGAAGATGATGGTGCACGAGGAAAACCTCGTGATTCGTGAAGATGGGGCTGAACTGCTCTCGCGGCGGGCGCCGCCGGAGCTACCGGTGGCGGGATGAACTCGCACATCGTCATTCCGCAGCCCGCGGATCGGGAACTCGGCCCTGTGCCTGAGCGTCAACATG
>DJKK01000108.1:1590-8882 GCA_002434595.1 Alphaproteobacteria bacterium UBA6544
GGGAACTCGGCCCTATGCCTGAGCGTCAACATGGAGAATAGGGCCAAAGATTGGGCTTAGGTCATAATTCCGAATCGCTGACGCACTCGGAATGACATTGAGATGTGTGGGCGCTGCCAAGAGGGCGCCTACCCTTCCCGCAGCGGGATCTTGAATTCGTCGACTTTGCCTGTCTCCGGATCGATCTGGCAACGGACGGTGTGGTTCGTGTTCATACCGTAGGTGTGGAGTGAGACCGAGACTTCGTTGCTCTCGTTCGAAACCGTATGGAACGTACCCGCGGGCATGCCGATGGCGTCGCCGTGGCGGACCACTTTGTCGCCCCTGAATTGAATTTCACCATAGCCGGGCTTCGAGCCGTCGTCGGTGCGGAGATATATCGTGTTCTTCTCCTCGCCATCGACACCGGCTACCACCGCCCAGGTGCCGTGATCGTGGACGGGGGTGACCCGGCCCGGGCGGAAGCAGGCGGCGAACACCATCAAGGTGTGGTCCTTTCCCTCGTGCAGCACGTACAGGCTGGAGCCGCGTTCGTCGTTGACTTCGTAGTGTTCTGGCTTGATCCAGGTATCCCGATTCTCGACCAGCTTCTGCGCCAGAGGCCGGACCTTGCTCAAAATCTCCGACTCGCTCTCGGCCGCAGCAACGGTTGCTTGCAGATCGTCGACGTAGTTCTGGACGGTGTAATGCTCGCTCATGGCGTCTCCCCCGCTTTATCTGCCCTTGAACTTATTAGGTTTACGCTTCTCGGCGAAGGCGCTCGCTGCTTCGTGAAAATCCTCCGTCAGGAAAAGTTTCTGCGCATTGAGCTGTGCCTGCGCTTCACGGCCGATCTGTTCCATCTTGAGGCGCCGCGTCCGCACCGTGGCGCGCACCGAAAGCGGCGGATTTGCAGCGATCTGAAGGGCCAAGTCCATTGCGACCTCTAGATGCTGTCCCTTGGGCGCGACGCGGTCGATGATGCCGGCGGCGTGTCCTTCCTCGACGCTGAAGAACCGGCCGGTGAGGGCGATTTCCGTCGCAAAGGTATTGGCGCCGCGGAATTGCATCAGGCTCCAGTATTTCGAGCCGCCAAGGCCGCGCGAGGTCTCGGTCAGTTGGATCTTCGTGCCTTCCTCGGCAACGATCAGGTCGCTTTCGAGTATGATCCCGAAGGCGAGGCCGAGCACATAGCCGTGCGGTGCGGTGATCACGGGCTTCCAATTGATGGGTTTGATAAAGAGGTCGCCGGAGTTTGAGCCTCGACCTTGTGGTCCCCCGAGTTTCAGGAATTCCTCACGGGAGCGGAGCTGGCGCTGGTGGACGTCGGCTCCCGACGAAAACGCGCGGCCGTTACCGTGAATGATCGCTACGTTGGCCTCTTCATCTGTGTCGAAGCGATACAGCGCCTCGCCGAGGGCATAAACCAGCTCGTCGCTGAAGGCATTTAATTTCCGCGGTCGGTTGAGGGTGATGATCGCGACTTGATCCTCCACCCGGTAATGGACGAGGTCGTCAAGGTTTTCTTCACTCATGGCGCTTTCCCTTCTAGCCTGCCGAATCCCGCTCGGGACTGCGGAGTGTCACGCCACCGTCGACGACGATGACCTGACCGGTGATGTAACGCGCTTGGTCCGAGAGCAGGAAGCGAACCGCCTGACCGATGTCCCAGCCGGTACCTTCAACACCGAGGATTGAGGCCTGGCCGCGAGCGGCGCGCGCTTCCTCTGACATGCCTCGGGTATACACCATCGGCGTGTAGACTGGGCCCGGCGCCACGCAATTAACGCGTATGCTGTCCGGGCCGTGATCGATGGCCATGGCCTGTGTCAGCGCGATGACCGCTCCCTTCGACGTCGTGTAGGTCGTAAGCCCGCGGGGTCGCAATGCGGAGATCGAAGAGATGTTGACGATGGACCCGCCGTCACCCGACGAAATCATCGCCGGGATGGCGAACTTCGACAGGAGAAACATCGTCTCAACGTTGACTTGCATGACCTTGCGGTAGGTGTCCAGCGGTTCGTCGACCACGGAATTGCGACTGCCGATGCCGATATTGTTGTCGAGGCAATCCAGCCGCCCATAGGTTTGCATAACCGAGTCAATCAACGCCTTGCAGTCCCTCTCGTCCGTCGCATCGCAGGTGAAGGCCGCTGCGGTGTTGCCTTCCCCCTCGATCATCTCGACCGTTTTTTGCGCCGCATCCAGATGCTGATCCATTACGGCAACTTTAGCGCCTGAGCGGGCCATCAGGACCGCTGCCGCCCGGCCGTTTCCTATCCCCTCGTCGCGCGAGCCGCCACCCGCAACAAGCGCTACTTTTCCGCTCAATCCATAGTCTTCCATATCCTTACCCCTTATTACGGTTGAGGAAGGCATCCATCAGCGTTTTCGGCTCGTCGGTAGCGTAGCAGCCGGCTATGGCTTCTATGCCGACCTTTGCCGCATCGGTAATCGCCATCCGTTCCCAGTCGTTGATCAGACGTTTTTGCACGCGGATCGCATTGGGACCACACGCCAAGAGTGACGTGATCCAACCCTCAACTGCTTCGTCAAGCGCCTCAGACGGAACTTTTTTCTGAAGAAAACCAATGCGTTGTGCTTCATCTGCGTCAATATGGTCGCCGGTTAGGACCAACTCCACCGCTTTGCCCCAACCGATCAGGCGGGGGAGAAGCGCCGCTTCCATCCCAGAGGGAATGCCGAACCGCGTTTCCGGCATGCCAAACTTCGCATGATCCGCTGCAACTCGCATATCGGCCGCAGCGGCGATTTCCATACCACTTCCGAAACAATAGCCGTTGATCCGGGCGATTACTGGGACAGGGAAGGTTCGAACTGCATCGCAGGCATAGTGTGTCTTGGTCGATGCAGCATGCCCTTCGGCAGGCGTATAATGACGCATGTCGGCGAGATTGCTGCCACCGACGAAAGATTTGTCGCCGGCTCCAGTAATAACAAGCGCGCGAAGAGTTTCGTCGTGGCGCAATTCTGTCATAACGTCTATAAAGCGTTGTTTTCCTCCGACTCCGAGCGCATTTCGTTTTTCCGGATTGTTGAAGGTCAAGCGAGCGACCATTCCGGAGTCTCCTCGGTCGTCAAAATCGACAAGGACGAGGTCGTCGATATCGGTATTACTTGTCATTGGCCGGCCTCCTTTTCAGGGTACTCTGGCAGTTCGGTTGACAACGCTTCTTCGACCGCGAGCGTTTGTTGAAACGCAGGAAAATTGTTTAGTTTCTCAGTCATTATATCGATATCTCTACAATTAAAATCTGCAAAGAAACGTGGGCGGATACGGGTGGCAAAATCCCAGAAAACAGCAAGCGAAACGTCCGCCTGTGTCATCTGACCTGAGATAAGCCAATCGTCATGAATCTCGTTATCGATCCAATTAAAGCCATCACGGATTTGTGCTTCGCACGCCGCGATCCAGGGGCGGTGCCATTTTTTTTTCGGACGGAATTGCCGCTCGTACAGGATAGCAACGAGCTTATCCATGATTCCGAGTTCAATTGCGACAAATTTAAGTACCTGGCGGCGTTTCGATCCCGCTCGTGGTATCAAGGCATGGTCGGGACCGGCGATCTCGTCGAGATAGTCGATAATTGCCGTGCTATCGACGAGGCATTCGCCATCCGGGAGTTCGAGAACTGGGACGCGGGCGATCGGATTGACACGGGTGACGTCTCGCTTTCCATCGTCGAAGGGGATGATATTTTCATGCTCGTAATCGAGCCCGTAGAGCCGCATGGTGACCGCGACGCGCCGCACGTAAGGTGAATTGTATCGGCCGTAGAGTCGCATCCGGCGTCAGGTGGCTTCTTTCACGAGCGGCATCACTTCGGCTGCAAATAATCTTAAAGAATCGATTACCTGCTGGTGGGGCATGCCGACCCATTGGATGCCTAGAATGATTAAGTTCACGCCAAGCCGCTTGTTGTAGTCGATGATCTGCTCGGCGACGACCTCAGGCGAGCCCAAGAGGAAGCGGCCGTCCGCCAACTCCTCGAAGGGCAGATTCAAATCGTTGTCGCCTTCGGGCATCGACTTGTCCTGGCCCCACTCGTGGTAGGATTTGTATTTCGCTTCAAGGTAAGGCCGGGCCAGTTCGACAGCCTTCTCCGTGGTTTCAGCCACGAAGCACTCCCGCATCAACGGCAGAACCGCAGGGTCTGGTTTCCCCTCTGCCTCAAGGGCCTGGCGGTAGACACCGAGCTGACGCTCAATCGTATCCATACGTTGATGCGGATTGATGAACCAGGTATCTGCCATCCGGGCACAGCGCCGAACGGCCGCATCGACATTGGCACCGATCCACAGCTTTGGCATCGGCTTCTGCACCGGCATGACGGAGCAGGACGCGTTGTCGAGTTCGAAATGCGAACCTTTGAGAGTGACATATTCTTCCGTCCAGAGGCGCTTGATCGCATCGAGGCACTCTTCAAAACGCGCTCCTCGGTCCTTTGCTTCGGTGCCGAAGGCCTTGAATTCCACGTCCCGGTACCCGATGCCCGAGCCAAAGACGAGGCGTCCCCCTGACATGACGTCTATCGAGGCCAATTGTTCGGCCACGTCGAGTGGTTTGTGAAGCGGTAGCAGGACGATGCCGGTGACGAGCTTTGCGTTCGGTGCTTCGACCATGATGCGCGATAGGAACGGTACCAATTGCAGCGCCTGCAGCGGTGTGGACGAGTAGTGCTGCCCTTTCAGGAGGTAGGTGTACCCCAACTCATCCGCGACCCGCGCCTGTTCGCAAGCCTCTGCGAAGGTTTCCTGCATATCCGCGCTCGCTGGATATTGCCCCCGCATGAAAAATCCAAATTCCATCGGCATGTCCGTCGCTCCCCGCATTGCGATTTCGTCTGGGAGATATCTGGGGCGGGCGAGGCGGACAGCAACGCGTGGGATTGGTACGCGCGGCGTCGGCGCGGGAATGGAGCTTTAGCAGTCCTGCGTGCAGACATGGGGTAGAGCACGATTTCAAACCAGAAGGTTGCGCCATGCTCGATCTCCGCCCCAATTTCGGTGCTGGCTTTGAGCGTCGGCCCATCCGTCCCGCGATAGCGCGGTCCGAAGGCGTCCGGCTTCCCCATCAGCCGGCGTCAACGGAGCGCAGATTTTGCAAGCATTACAAATCCCAAATTCCCGGTTTCGTGAGAGATGTGAAGGATATTCCGCCGGAGGCGCGTTAGGCCTTGCAGTCGGCGCGCTGGGGGGCATCTATCTCGCCATGGACGAGACCTATCTCAAACCGGGCCGGCTGATCGAAAGCGAGGATCCGACCGTCGCCGCCTTTGCAAAGAAGGCGGTCGGCGATGAATCCGACGAGACACAAAAAGCGCTCAAATTGTTTTACGCGGTGCGCGACGATGTGCGCTACGACGCCTATCTGCCGTTGGGCGATATAAAGAGCTATTCCGGCAAAGAGGCGCTTGCCATGGGCAAGGGGTGGTGCGTTTCGAAGGCGGCACTGCTGGCAGCCTGTGCGCGGGCGGAGGGCATCCCCGCACGGCCCGGATATGCCGATGTTCGCAACCACATGGCGACGGAGAAGTTGATGGAGGCCATGGGAACCGATGTGTTCTTCTGGCACAGCTACTGCGAGTTGCTGCTGGACGGCAAGTGGGTGAAATGCACGCCGGCCTTCAACAAGTCACTCTGTGACAAGTTCGGCCTAAAGACGCTGGATTTTGATGGTGAGACCGATTCCCTATTCCACGCTTACGACAAGGTGGGGAACAAGCACATGGAATACATTCACGATCGCGGCCCGTTCACCGATGTGCCCTTTGAAGACATTCTTGCCACCTTCCGCGCCGAATACCCCAATATGCAGGACGGGATCGATGGCGATTTTCACGCTGATGCCGTCGAAGAGTAGTCGTCCAGAATCGGCGATTTCAATTGCTGGAACAGTCACTGCCTGCCTCAATTTCTGTTGAGGGAAGGCGGTAGGGACGTGACACTCGATAGCCGGCGCTATCGAATTATATATCATTTGTCGATACCGCCCGTGACAGAAGGCGGAGATAGGGCGTTTGCCTTCATACCTGATGAATAGGGAGGAACTAATGAATCGTACATTCAATAAGAAGCTTATCGCCGGTGCAACCGCCGGCGCAGTCATGGCGTTTGGGGCGGCCGGCACAGCCAGTGCCGAGACCGACACCGTCAAGATGGCGCAACAGTTCGGACTGCTGTACGTGCCGTTGCATGTCGTGATGGATCAGAACCTGATTCAGAAACATGCCAAGGGCGTGGGCATGAAGGTGCCGAATATCAAGCTGTTCAAGATCAGCGGCGGTGCCAACATCAACAAGGCCCTGCTAGCGGGAACAATCGATTTCGGCGCCCACGGCGTTGGTCCGATGCTGAAGCTCTGGGGCAAGTCCAAGGGCCGCTTCAAGGGCGCACTGACGATCGCCGATATGCCGTTGAAGCTAAACTCCAACGATCCTAACGTGAAGACAGTCGAAGACTATCTCACCGTCAAGGACCATAAGATCGCAACGCCGGCGGCCAAAGTGTCGATCCAGGCCGTCACTTTGCAGATGTTTACGGCGAACAAGTGGGGCGATCCGGCGAAGCTTGATCACCTTGTCGTCTCGATGAAGCACCCGATTGCGCTGGCGGCCCTGATGTCTGGCGGACAGACGGTGAAAAGTCACTTCGCGACCCTGCCCTATTCCTATCAGGAACTGAAGAGTGGCAAGATTCACAACGTGATTACCTCCTATGACATCATGGGGGGCCAGCACTCGGTGCTTTCGATGAGCATCGCTGAGAAATTCGCCACGGAAAATCCGAAGACCTACCAGGTCGTGATCGCCGCCTATCTTGAGGCGTTTAAATGGATCAAGGCTAATCCCGAGAAGGCGGCCGATACGTTCATCAAGTACACCAAGTCGAAGATGAACCCGGCGGACGTGGTTGCGTTGTTGAAGGACAAGAGCGAGATCGAGTTCTCGGAAATTCCGAAGCACACCATGAAGTACGGCAACTTTCTGGCCAAGATCGGTGACATTCCGCAGCCGAAGAGCTGGAAAGACTACTACATGTCGAACAATCACCAGTACAACGGCAGCTAAAGCGCACGAGATGGCTTCCGATGTCACGACGAGCGGTGCGGCGGGCGCTCAGCCCGCCGCACCGCCGCCGGTCGACCCGATCCTCGATGTCGACGGTGTCACCATTCAGTACAAGACCAAGGAGCATCTAATCACGGCGACATACCGGGTGAGTTTCCAGGTTTTTCCGGCCGACCGCTTCGTCATTCTGGGGCCGTCCGGCTGCGGCAAGTCGACCCTGCT
>DJKK01000108.1:9184-9493 GCA_002434595.1 Alphaproteobacteria bacterium UBA6544
GGCTGCGGCAAGTCGACCCTGCTGAAGTCGGTTGCGGGATACCTGCATCCGGTCGAGGGAGAAATGCGCCTCAAGGGCAACGTGGTACGCGATCCCGGTCCCGACCGCGTTATGGTCTTCCAGGAATTCGATCAACTCCTGCCGTGGAAGACGGTGAAGGAGAATATCACCTTTGCGTTGATGAATGGCGGCAAGACGAATTCGGCGGCGGAAGCCAACGACATCGCCATGGAATACATCCAGAAGGTGAAACTGGACCGCTTCGAGAATACATATCCCCATATGCTGTCCGGCGGCATGAAACAGCGC
>DJKK01000100.1 GCA_002434595.1 Alphaproteobacteria bacterium UBA6544
TGCGTCACCGCATGTCGGCGGCGAACTTGATCGTTGGCTGGATGTATGGGAAAAGGTGCGTGTTTTATTAGCTCAAGCTGGCAGACTTGGGCTGGACCGTAAACACGTCATTCTAAACGCTTTTCTTCACGTCTCCAGCGCTGCAGCCAGCGCCGGCACGCGCTAGGGAACGAAGGCTGAGCCATGTCGCGTTACTACGTCACGACGCCAATTTACTACGTCAATGATGCACCGCATATCGGTCACGCATACACGACGCTAGCCTGTGATGTCTTGGCGCGATTCATGCGCCTCGACGGTCGCGACGTTCGGTTCCTTACGGGAACAGATGAGCACGGCCAGAAGGTCGAGAAGGCGGCAGCCAAAAAAGGGGTCGACCCACAGGCATTTACGGACGAGATCTCACAGAATTTCCGTCACCTGGCGGATGCGATGAACTTTAGTTACGACGATTTTATCCGCACGACGGAGCCGCGCCATATTGCGTCCTGTCAGGCGATTTGGAAGGCGATTGCGAAAGGCCAGTCGCCGGAGGGACGAGAGAATATCTACCTCGAAAAATACGCGGGCTGGTACGCAGTCCGCGACGAGGCGTTCTATACGGAAGCCGAACTTCAAGAGGGGCCTAGAGGGCAAAAACTCGCGCCGACGGGTGCCGAAGTCGAGTGGGTTGAAGAGCCGAGCTATTTTTTCCGCCTCTCCGACTGGCAGGATTCGCTGCTGAAGTTTTATCAGGATAATCCTGATTTTATAGCTCCGACAAGTCGTCGGAATGAGGTTATCAGCTTCGTCGAAGGGGGGCTGAACGACCTTTCGATTTCTCGTACAACGTTCAACTGGGGCGTGCCGGTGCCGGACGATGAAGAGCACATCATGTACGTCTGGCTGGATGCGCTGGCCAACTATATCACCGCGGTCGGCCATCCGAACGACGGGAACGCTTTGTGGAAATATTGGCCCGCAGACCTTCACATGGTCGGAAAGGATATCCTGCGGTTTCACGCGGTCTATTGGCCCGCATTTCTTATGGCCGCCGGGATCAAACCGCCGAAGCGGGTCTTTGCGCATGGTTGGTGGACGAATGAAGGGCAAAAGATTTCAAAATCGCTCGGTAACGTAATCGACCCGTTTGAGTTGGTGGACCGCTACGGTCTCGACCCGTTTCGATACTTTCTTTTGCGGCAGGTTCCTTTCGGCAATGACGGGGATTTTTCTCACCAGGCAATTGTACATCGACTAAATGGCGATCTTGCCAACGACTTTGGCAACCTTTGTCAGAGGGTTTTGTCGATGATCTTCCGCAACTGTGACGGCAAAATCCCGCCGTCACACGAGTTTTCTGAGGACGATATCGCCTTTGTCGACGGGATTGCTGCAAGTATCGAAGAGCTTCGCAAACTGATGGAGGAACAGTCCTTTCATCAAGCACTAGAACTTATTTGGCGGCATGTAGGCAATGCAAACCGCTACGTCGACGAGCAGGCGCCGTGGGAGTTGCGTAAGAGCGATCCGGTGCGCATGGAGACCGTGCTCTATACGCTGGCCGAGGCCATTAGAAATCTTGCGCTTCTAACGTCGCCATTCATGCCGGACGCAATGACGCGAATTTTCGATCAGATGAGCGTTGCCGCGACAAAGCGGACGTTCACGCATCTCGGGCGGACCCATGGATTGGCGGAAGGGACGGCGCTCGCGGGCAAGCCACAGCCGGTATTTCCGCGCTTTGTTGAGGAGGAGGGGGCCTGAGGTGCTTGTCGACAGCCATTGCCATTTGGATTACCTGGAGCGCGACGGTGACCTAGATGAAGCCGTAGTGCGTGCCCGAGAGGCTGGCGTCCGCACAATCGTCACGATCTGCACGAAGGTGAGCGAGTTCGAGACAATCAAGCGGATCGCTGAACGGTATGACGACATATGGTGCACGGTGGGTATTCACCCTCACGAAGCCGCTACGGAACCTCAAGTAAGCACGGCACAATTACTAGAAATAGCACAGCATCCGAAAGTCGTCGGTATCGGCGAGACGGGGCTCGACTATTACTACGAGCACAGCCCTCGAGAGGCCCAGAAGATCAGTTTTCGGAAGCATATTGCAGCAGCGAGGGAAAGCGGCCTGCCGCTAATCGTGCATACCCGTGACGCGGATGACGACACAATGGGAATTCTCAATGAGGCGTATGCCGATGGGGTATTTTCCGGTCTGATACATTGCTACAGCACTTCTCCGAAAGTCGCTGAAAGAGCGATAGAAATTGGATTTTATATTTCGATTGCCGGTATTGTAACCTTTAAACGCGCGGCAGAACTCCAGCAAACGGCAGTCGGCCTACCGGAAGACCGTTTGCTGGTAGAGACAGACGCGCCTTATTTGGCGCCAGTGCCGAAACGGGGCAAACGCAATGAGCCGTCCTATGTCGCCTTTACGGCGGCGAAGCTTGCAGAGCTTCGGAATGACGACGTGTCTCGTATAGCCGCGGTGACGACAGACAATTTCTTTCGCCTGTTTACGAAAGCTGCCCGACCGGCATGAAAATCACGATCTTGGGCAGCGGCGCATCTGGCGGCGTTCCGATGATCGGACCGATCTGGGGCAATTGCGACCCAGACAATCCCAAGAACCGTCGCCGCCGAGCGTCCATTTTGCTTGAGACCGGTGTTTCATCCGTCTTGGTCGATGCATCGCCGGATTGTCGTTCCCAATTGCTGGATGCGAATGTTTTTCGGCTCGACGCCGTAGTGTTCACTCATGCGCATGCGGACCATTGCCATGGAATCGACGACTTACGCTGGATCAATCAGCTTCAAGGTCGCGCGATCGAGGCCTTTGCGGATTCGGTAAGTTATGAGGAAATGAATCGGCGCTTCGGCTACGCGTTCAAGCCGTTTGAGCTACCAGACCACGGATATTTCTATCGTCCTGTCCTGGAGTGGCGTGAGATTGGGGAACGTTCATTTAGCGCCGGTGGGATCGAATTTTGGGCCTATATGCAGGATCATGGAAACTCAAAAACCTTGGGGCTGCGGTTTGGCGACATTGCGTATTCGACCGACGTTGTTCAGCTTGACGACACAGCATTTGAATTGCTTAAGGATTTAGATCTCTGGATCGTTGGATGTCTTCGCGAAGTACCTCATCCATCACACGCTCATTTGGAAAGGGTTCTTGGATGGATCGAGCGTCTTGCGCCGCGAAGGGTCGTGATAACGCATATGAACCATACGCTTGATTATGAGACATTGCGCGCGAAACTGCCGGATAACGCGGTTCCAGCTTATGACGGCATGGTCATCGAGGTTTAATTTTATTTCCCATAATATACATTATGCGTCTTTCTTGTCAAAACATACCGGTTTATTAAAACTGCGCGCCCCCGGTCGTAATCTCTAAATCATCTGGCCTATTTCATGCAGATGATACCTGTTATTCGACGAATCCCGCGTTTTCTTCGGTAAGGTTCGCTGGGACAGACTTCAACAAAAGTCTAAGGGGCATCCTCACCTTCTCCGGCATAATATTGAAGGTATTGACCAGCTCCCAGACATCCGGGCCCCATGCCTCAGGCGTATCCGGAATGTCGTCGTCGCGGAATCCTTCGAAGAAAAACGAAATATCGACACTGAGTATCTTGGTCAGGTCGTAAAGTCGCGATGCGCTGACACGATTGTACCCGCGCTCATACTTTTGCACCTGTTGGAAAGTCAGACCGAGTTGATCCGCTACAGCCGTTTGCGACAAGCCCAACTCCACGCGCCGCGCTCTTATGCGACCTCCGACATAATTATCGACGTCCGCTTCCGTCCAATTAGCCATCAACACACTCCTAACTAGAGTTGCTGCAGCATATACACGGTTAGAAAGATGGACACTAATTTTTCGCGATCAAGGAAACTGTTTGGCTTTTTGGCGCGGCGGGCAGAAATGTGAGCGTTCAGGACGATAGTCTGCCACGCTATCTAAAATTTCTCATTTTTTAACATACGGTTATGATGACTAGTCAATCGGGTGGATTATTAGAATATACCCCTAATAGAGGCAAATATTTAACTCATGCCTACGTTTGTGGGTAAAAAGACATGAATTGTAGGGGCAGAAAGGTACAGCAGTTTCAAAACAACAACGTCATCGACCACGACCGGTGCGAAGACACGGCAATACCGTACAGCAAGCTCCCAGAAATTAGGGCTCGATTGGATCTCTTTGGCCTGTCCGTTAAGGTCGATGTGGGTCTCAATGACTGGCGGGACCTCATTAGCGAGAAGCCGATGAAATAAGACGTGACTAGAGCACTTTCCCCCCACTACAACGAATTATGGCCCGGAAATTTGATCTGCCAATATCGATGCGGCTCCGACCGTCGGTCAGCAGCCAGGCTACCCTTACATCTGCGGCTGCGTCACTGGGCGGGTGAGGGCATATCTCTTCGATCCACTCCGACCGTCGCGCCGAATGCAAATCGTTTCCGCAGCGGTTTCTTCCGCCAGGGCGGCTTCGTTGACACCGCCAAGCTTATTATTGAGTACGCCCAAATTGTGGGATCCGAATTCCGGCATGCAAACGCGAAGCGGATATTTCTAGGAAGATTTCGCGAACATCAACATTTCTTCCATGTGGATGCGCCGATAGCTAATAACAATTGATGTCCGAAACAAAAAAAATAACTTTTCGTGATACCCCTAATTTCTTAGTGGTCGAGTGCTACCTCCCCGCGGTCCGTCGTGGCCATTCGAAAGCGGGCGGCAATATAGTGTCCGATTCGGGTCTGCGGTTCGACAATCGCGCCATATGTCTTAAGGGCGACCTTGGCGACCATCATAACAGGTCCGTCAACGTCAAGCAGTGCAGATTTGATTTCTGAGATCGAATCCATATCTGAGATGGCGCGGGTTACTTTGAAGCCGCACTGTGCGGCAACACCTCCTATATCGGTACTACCTGATGTATGGGTGGGCTGTCCGCCTGTCTCTGAATAGTGGCCGTTATCCAATACGAGGACGGCAAGATTGCGGACCGGTGCATTTCCGGCAGCGGAAAGCGCGCCAAGACCCATGAGCATTTCACCGTCGCCGGTAATCACCAAGACCCGTTTATCCGGTTGGGCCACGGCAAGGCCAATGGCAACAGGAACCGCCTGTCCCATGGCTCCCCAAAGGTAAAAGTTCCGAGGATTGTCTTCAATGTCCGCGACGTCATAGGTGCTGGAACCAAGGCCGCTTACGACCAGCAAATCTTCCGACCGATTGGCGAGAATCTCCGTGACAAACTTTTTTCTATCGATTGTCCCGGTCATAGCGTCCTCCTTGCCGCCCGGAAATCCTTGGTCCCGATCAGTCGTTGCGCCAGAAGGACAGCAACCTGCTGATTGCCATCGAACGCAAGGCGGATTGCCGCCGTCACGGTCTCCGCGACCTCATCGGCATTGTCTGCGCGATAGACGGTAACACCCATGGCATTGAAGACATCCGGCGTCGCCTGTCCCATTGGTATTTGCCAGGGTACAAATTCGCCCCATTCCCCTCGCATCGAGACGATGGTTACGAACGGGATGCGGCATGCGTTCGGCATGGCGAGGGCATTGATCGTGTTGCCCACACCGCTGCTTTGCATCAAAAGAACGCCGCGCTGGCCACCAAGCCACGCACCGGTCAGAACACCCACACCGTCTTGCTCGCTAGTGAGTCCGATGACGGTCATCGAATTGTCCGCCTCGCAAGCCCGGATCAGCGCGGCATGGCCGGCGTCGGGCACGTGGCAGACCTGTTCTATGTCGTGTTCGCGCAGGCAATCGTAAATCTCCATGCGCCAGTCGTTTGTGCTATCAGTCATTACGCAATTTCAGGTATACAGATCACGGTCGCATTCATAGGACGTTTCGAAGACTTCCAAGATTAGCGGGCTTCCCTATTGTGCTCCGCGGATTAAATTAGACCTTTCGTGTCGAAAACGACGGCGCAGATGGCTATCCCCACCTCTCTCAAATTGGCGTTTTGGGCGACTTTGGCAAGGTCCTGATGCACCAATCGTGGTGCAATCACATTAAGTTGCGTTTTTAAATAATTATATTTTGCGCGCCATCGCCGAAGCGTTCTCGCGGCGACAATAAGCCATCTCACTTTTTATTCCATACGAGCAGATAAAGCATAAAATTTTAGTGGCAATTGCGACTTGTTAAACTGTGGACGATAGCTAGGGTCAACAACCATGCCGTCCGACGAAGGTCAGTCCAGACGCGAACATTATATAGAGCGTCTATTGTCGATTATGGCGCGTCTGCGCGCGCCTGAAGGCGGGTGCCCTTGGGACTTGGAACAGACATTCGAAACAATTGCGCCTTATACGATCGAGGAAGCTTATGAAGTCGCTGATGCGATCGATCGCGCGGACATGTCGGACCTGCGCGATGAGCTCGGTGACCTGTTGCTCCAGGTTGTGTTTCACGCGCGCATGGCGCAAGAAGCTGGACATTTCGACTTCTCCGGCGTTGTGGCGTCGATTTGCGATAAAATGGTCGCACGACACCCACACGTATTCGGCGAAGCCAAGATCGGATCGGCCGACGAACAGACGACAAACTGGGAAAACCTCAAGGCCGCAGAGCGCAAGAACTTGGATAGCCATGAAATCGATGTCCCGCTTGGAATGCCGGCGTTAATGTGCGCTACCAAGATTGGAAAACGGGCCGCACGAGTGGGGTTCGACTGGCCGCATTCGACCGGTGTTCTCGCCAAGATGGAGGAAGAGCTCGCGGAACTGAAGGAAGCAGCCGATACCGACTTGGCGCATCGCGAGGAAAGGATGGCGGAAGAGATCGGCGACTTTCTATTCGCTTCGGCCAACCTGGCGCGGCACTATAAGATTGACCCAGAGGAGGCTCTGCGGCGGGCGAACATAAAATTTCAACGCCGGTTCAAGGCCATGGAAGCCCGCGTCATCGACAGTGGCGGGTCCCTGGAAGAAGCGACTCTCGACGAGCTGGAAGCGGCCTGGCAGGCCGCAAAACGCGCCGAGCGTGACCTTTCAGGCTAGTCGTTCATCAACAGGTGTATGAGTGCCGAAGTATCCCATCGCTTGCCGCCACGGGCTTGTACCGTCGCATAGAACTGATCCACCACCGCCGCAACCGGCAATCGTGAGCCATTACTGTTCGCTTCGTCGAAGCAAATTCCGAGATCCTTGCGCATCCAGTCGACGGCGAAGCCAAAGTCGAATTCACCTTCGCACATCGTTGCGGCGCGATTTTCCATTTGCCAAGAACCCGCGGCCCCCTTGGAGATCGTGTCGATAACCTTTCCCATGTCGAGACCGGCCTTGAGGCCAAAGTTCACGCCTTCCGAAAGGCCTTGGACAAGGCCCGCAATGCAAATCTGGTTGACCATCTTCGTCAACTGTCCCGAACCCGGTCCGCCAATCAGGGTAACCTGGCGCGCATAGCACTCCATTGCCGCTTGCGCTTTCTTAAAGTGGCTCTTGTTGCCGCCGCACATTACCGTCAGAACGCCGTTCTCGGCACCGGCTTGCCCCCCTGAAACCGGAGCATCGATGAAGCCGATTCCGGATTTGCGCGCGGTCCCATGAAGTTCACGCGCAACGTTGGCCGAAGCCGTCGTATTATCGATCAAAACGGCGCCCTTGCTCATTCCAGCGAGGGCCCCCTTCTCGCCCAGCATGACGCTTCTCAAATCATCGTCATTACCAACACACACGAAGACGAATTCCTTGCCCTTTGCGGCCTCTCGCGGGCTCTTCGCGGTCTTGCCGCCGAACGCCTTCTTCCATTTGGCAGCCTTCGCTGCGGTGCGGTTGTAGACGGTCACGTCGTGACCGCCCTTACTAAGATGTCCTGCCATCGGATAGCCCATAACGCCCAGACCAATAAATGCGACTTTTGCCATTTAGATTCTCCTGTTTTATCGCCCGCTAGTTTGGCTTCGCGAGATGATCATGAATATTTTGCCAGGATTGTTTGTCCGGCGCGCAAAGGAGTCCCCAAATTCGGGACAAGGGGTTATAGGGCTGTCCGTCGACACGGGCTGCATATCCGCCAGCCTCTCGGAAAATAAGCGTTCCGGCCGCATGATCCCAAGGCCAGAGACGTCGGTAGAGTGAAAAATGCTTCCGATCCCGCGCCAGTTCGGCGAAATCGTATCCCGCGCAGCGGAAGTTCTTCAACACAGAGAATGTATCGGCGCGTTCCTTGATCTGCTCGACGGATACATCGTCTCCCATTGCGCGCAGATTCAGTAGACCTGTCATTTCCGTAATGTCCGGCGGCGGCGATATTGCCAAGCGTTCGTTGCTATTAAAAAATGCGCCACTACCGCGTTCGGCGATAATTGTGTGGTCCTCGACAGGCAGATGGATCCAGGCGATTTCCGTCTGACCGCCTTTTACAAATGCAATGACGATCGCGAAGGTTGGTTCGCCTTTCGAGAAATTTCTGGTTCCATCGACTGGGTCGATCAGCCAAGTTGCTCTGTCTGATTGGAAGTCATCAAGATCCAAGCCGTCACGTGTCGCTGCCTCTTCCGCCAAAATATCCGCACCCGGGAGCAGACCTTTAAGTGCTGCTGTAAGGCGTTTTTCAGCGTCATAATCGGCGACGGTAACGATATCTCCCGGCGCCTTTTCCATAATTTCGCTCTCGGACAGGGTCTGGAATCGCGGCAATACATCTATCTCGGCGGTTTCCCGCACAATATTCGCTACCCGTTCCGGATCGATAATCATTAATTTCCTTGCGGCGCTCCGAGCGAGCACCACCCACTTTTAAGCTTCTTATGTTTATTGCTGGGGTTCTAGACTAAATCTGCGGGCAAAGCGACCGACATCCGGCACCTGCAACGCCACCTTTACAATACTCGACATGTCCTGCGGTTCTGTACTGATGACATCCCCGTTCTTGTAAAGCCAGGCAAGGGCGGCGCCGTCTGTTGATGGAACATCGTATACGACAACCTGCCTGAGTGCGAAGAACTCGCGGTCGAGCGCTTTGGATAGCGCATCGATCCCGTCTCCCGTAACGGCAGATATGCAAATCGCGCCGTTTCGGGAATGCTCTGATTGGTAACCGCACCAGTCGTCTCCGACAAGATCGATTTTATTAAAAACATCGATCATGCGGATTGGTCGGTCATCCGCGATGCGTTGCACAATGGCTTCGACCGTATGTCTCTGTTCTTGTGCCCCGCCCGAAGAGGCGTCTTGTATGTGAAGCACAAGATCCGCTTCCACAATTTCTTCCAAGGTCGCGCGGAACGACGCCACCAGTTCGGTCGGAAGGTCGGAGATAAATCCGACGGTATCGCACAATACGACTTCTTGCCCGGAAGCCAGAACCATGCGGCGCATTGTCGGGTCAAGCGTCGCGAAGAGCATGTTTTTCGCGACAACGGACGATTCGGTCAATCGATTGAAGAGGGTCGATTTACCAGCGTTGGTATATCCGACGAGAGCAACGGTCGGGAGAGCCGAGCGCCGACGTGAAGATCGCTGAAGCGTGCGAGTTTTGCGGAGATTCTCGATTTCGCCTTGTAACTTGGTAATCCGCTGATCGGTAAGGCGGCGATCGATTTCTAACTGGCTTTCGCCCGGCCCCCCAATGAAACCGTATCCACCTCGCTGTCGCTCCAGGTGCGTCCAACTGCGGACCAACCGCGATCGCTGATACTTCAACGCGGCCAGCTCGACTTGCAAACGGCCTTCGTATGTTCGTGCGCGGGCGCCAAAAATCTCAAGGATTAGCGCGGTGCGATCGAGGACTTTGCAGTGCCATGCAAGTTCAAGATTGCGTTGTTGAACCGGTGTAAGTGGATGGTCGACGATTGCAACCTCGACGGCCTCTGCAGCGACTATTGATTTTATTTCGTCTGTCTTACCCGTGCCGAACAGCGTTGACGGGCGAACGCGCGTCAATCTCGTTTCATCAATTCGCCGCACGTCCAGATGGATCGCTTCGGCAAGTCCGACCGCTTCCTCCCGACGGCGCTGCGCATCAGTACTTCCGCAAGGAATTGTTAGGCTTGGAACAACAATTAGCGCACTGGTGCCGGCCGCGCCGCGAGGTCCT
>DJKK01000161.1 GCA_002434595.1 Alphaproteobacteria bacterium UBA6544
GTGAGGACTTTCTGGCAACTGTGCGTGATTCGGGACGCCCCGGGGCCGTTCAAAAGCAGCACCGTGGTGGACGTATGACAGCGCGCGAACGTATTGCGGGACTCTGCGACACCGATAGCTACCGCGAAATCGGCGACCTCGTTGAGCCGGTACGTGACACCGCGTTCAATGCAAACCTTGTCGCCCCGGCCGATGGTGTTGTCATTGGGACAGGCAAGATCGACGGCCGACACGCAATGGTCACCGCGCATGACTTTACGGTATTGGGCGGAAGCACCGGTGTTGTTGGAGCCGATAAGACCAACCGTGCGGTCGCGCTGGCAGTGGAGCGTGGCATCCCTTTGGTGATGATGCTAGAGGGTGGGGGACACCGAATTCAGGACGGCCAGGACTCACGTCATTTCGCTCGAACAACAGGTGTGTTCGACGGAATGGCACGCCTCTCGGGCTGGGCGCCATTCGTGACGGCTATGATGGGCGTCGGATTCGCCGGGCCGACCAACTATTCTTCGATGGCGGATTTCGTGGTCATGATTCGAGGTCAATCGACAATGGGGTTGGCAGGACCCGCGCTGGTCAAAGCCGGAACCGGAGAGGAAATCGACAAGGAAGCGCTCGGCGGTGCGGCGGTACAGACAGATCGCAATGGATTGGCGGACTTGGCAGTCGATAGCGAGGCCGAAGTCTTCGACGCCATTCGGACATTCCTGTCCTACTTTCCGAGCAACTGCCGGGAGCCGGTGCCATTCGGTGCGCCTGACTCTGGTGCAGGTGGGGATGCCGAAGAGCTTTTGGACATCGTTCCGTCCAATCTGCGGAAATCTTACGACGTGCGACGTGTCATCAGAACGGTCGTCGATGCCGGCAGTTTCTTCGAGCTGAAGCCGACATACGCCCCCAATATCACGACTGGCCTTGCCCGGCTTGCGGGGAGGCCCGTCGGTTTTATCGCCAACCAGCCAATGAAGATGGCGGGTATGTTGGATGCGCGGGCTTGCGAGAAATCCGCGCGCTTCATTGCGATGTGCGACGCTTATGGCATTCCTCTCGTTTTTCTGGTTGATGTGCCGGGTTTCGCCATCGGGTCGGGCGCGGAGAGCACTGCGCTTGGTCGGCGGAGCGGGCGGGTCTTCTATGAGCTCTCGCATGCGACGGTACCGCGCATATCGATTGTTTTGCGCAAGGGGTACGGTGCCGGATACTTTGCAATGGCGGGAGGGAGAAGTTTCGATGCTGATGCGTGCATCGCTTGGCCGACTGCCGAAATTTGCGCCATGTCTGTCGAAGGTGCGGTGGATGTCGCCTACCGACGAGACTATGAATCCGCTGACGACCCAGGCGGGCGACGGCAGGAGCTCATCGAGACTTTTAAGGGGCAACTGGGAGCACTTCGCGCGGCCGAGCATTTCGGCATCGATACCGTAATTGATCCACGCGACACCCGGTCATTCCTGATCGAGACACTGGCGGCCTGTCCCGCGCGACGGCTCAGCAAGCATCCGCCGAAGTACCGTTCGATCTCACCCATCTAGAGCAGGAAGATTAGTAGACGTGCTGCCCGCCAGTGACGAAGATCTCGGTCCCCGTCACGTAGCCAAAATCGGGCGAACAGAGCTGGTAGACGCAACCGGCGACCTCGTCGGGCGTCCCCATCCGATGCATCGGTATGCGGTTGATCAGAGGCTCGTATTCCTCGCCGATCATCTCCGTCTCGATTTCGCCGGGGGCTACCGCGTTCACCCGCACGCCAAGATCGGCGAACTCGACAGCCAACTCGCGGGTCAGGGCCGACAGGGCGGATTTCGAGGTGGAATAGGCCGAGCCGGCAAAAGGGTGGATGGCATGACCGGCTATGGATGTGATGTTGACGACGGAGGCACCTTCCGCTTTTGCCCCGCGCCCGAGTGCCGCGGCAAATCCGCGGCACAACATTATCGGTGCAAAGAGGTTGAGGTCATAGACCTTTCGCCAGCCGTCGATATCTCCGTTGAGGCATCCGAGGCGTTCCTTGAATGGCGTTTTCGGCGAGATGGCCGCGTTGTTTACCAGCGCATTTAGCGGAGCATCGCCGATCACATCATTTGCCTGTTCGATGAAGGCTTTGACGGAATTTTCGTCGGCGAGGTCGGTCGGGATGTGGATTGCCCAGTTGGGATCGCGCTGGCAGGCCTCCGGCACCGCGTCGCGCGAACAAGTGATGATACGCCAGCCTTCTTGCGAGAACCGCATGACGGTGGCATGCCCAATCCCCCGGCTGGCACCGGTCAGGACCACTGTTTTCGACTGTTTAGACATGTGTGGATAATAACCTACACGGTCTCTAAAGACAGCCCGGAAGCTTATCGGATATCGACGATCATGGCGATGCGCCGGTATGGTGATGGTTTGCGACCATATTAAAAGATTGATCGAGAAAGACTACGATTGGGCCTCATTGACCCTTGAAGTTTGGAGGCCGTTTTTCACCGAAGGCTTTTTGCCCTTCGACGTAGTCGTTGCTCAGGTAGCAGGCTTCGACTGCTTCTTCACAGGCCGCAACGTCGCGGTCTTCTACTGCCTTTAATAACTCGTTCACCGTGACTTTTGCGGCGGTCACGGACAGCGGCGCATTTTCGGCGATTTCCATTGCGTATTCGTGAACAAATGCATCAAGTTCCGCCGCTGGTACGACATGGTTGATCCAACCAATTGCCTTCGCTTCTTCGGCTGAGTAATAACGACCGGACGCGAGAATTTCTTTCGCATTGCGGGGCCCTAGGTTTTGGACGAGACGCGCGACGTCGGTTACTGGATAGCCGAGGCCGATGCGTGCGGGCGTGA
>DJKK01000311.1 GCA_002434595.1 Alphaproteobacteria bacterium UBA6544
ATTGACCACATCCTCAGATTTCGCGCAAATGATTGTCCCAATCAATTTCTGAACCCGAAGTCTCCTTCCGAGGCTCCATTCGTTCCGACACTTTGATGCGATGCACGCTTCCATCGCCGCCTGCCACAACAAACGCGCCAGACTTTAAAACTGGCGCGATTGCCGACGCGTCCACTGTTTGGAAACTTCCCAAGTAACGTCGAGAGGCTACCTCCCAAATCAAACTTATGCCTCCCTTCGGGGCGCTCGCCATTATGAAAAATCCAGATGCATCGAAACGAATACTCCCGATATAATTTTGGTGGTTTCCGACGATCCCTTCAGGTTCATCGGCAAACACGAACTGGCCACCGTGCGTTCGAACGCCGACTAACGGAACCTTCGCGTCACGTAATCCTTCGTACTGTATGCCGAAGGCGATGTCGCCAAACTGGTTAACATCGAGATGACGGATTGACAGCCGGTGCAGTTCCGTAGAGGGTTCCCAACGGACAACGCTTTTGCCATTCCACGCGTCGAGCAGGCTCAGGTTCGGTCGCATGGAAGCGATATTTAGTTTCGCACGTCCGAATTCGGGATGCGTTTTGATCCCGCCATTCGCGACGGCAAGCACTCGACCGTCCGGCATCATTCGTATTTCGTGAGGTCCAACACCGCCGCTCGGCATTTCGCCAATGCGCCGGTAGCCCTCCATGACATCATAGAGCCCAATCACTCCCACGCCTCGTCCAATATCATTCTCTGTGGCGAACAACATTCTTCCGTCCAAGGAATAGGTACCGTGACCGTAAAAATGCCTTCCCGACGGGCTGTCGATCCGGTTCACGACCGACCGGTCGTGAAGCGAAATAACGAGCGAGTAGGTTCCGGGACGCCTTGCAAAAACGATCGCCTCGTTACCGTCCGGCCGCACGGCAATCCCGTGTCCTCTCAAAGGCAAGTCTATTGTCTCTTGAAGGTGTAAATCTGGCGACAGGAATGCAGCAACATACCTACCCTCGTCCGTGCGTCCAGTTCCGAGAAAACCGGCCCGTCCGGACGTGGCCTTAACAGGTTCAGGCCAAGCTGCAAACGGGAGAGTGCCGAATACCATAAACGAACCCGACAACATGGTCCGTCGGCTGATACGCTCTTTAATCACCATCGAGCGAGTTGAAGCCGATCACTAATCCAAGTTTGGGAGCGGCCTCTCCGGAGATGATTTTCTGCAATTTCACGATTCCGCGATGCAACCGATCCAATTCGTTCCAGACCTGCGGGTCTTCTATCGTCACGTGCAATGGCCCGGGAATAGTCTTCAGGCGGTCTATTGCGCGCGTGAGCTTATTCCTAATTTGATCATCAATTACCGCACCACCACGCCGCCGCAACAGCGCTCCCAGACCGAAAGTGCTGTTGTAGAGGGTCTCCAGAGCACGAAGATTGATATCGATATTTCGTTTACTGCGGCCACTTCGCCAATTCTCGAAGCGCCTAGGTTTGGCGCTTTCGATCGACTTGCCAAGCGGGCGGCGAAGTTTGAGACGGGTAATATTCTCCAAACCGCCAAAGAAGGCCGCCATAATATCGTTGGCAGAGTCTTTTGAAGATCGGTAGACGATGCCGTCCGGCAAGGGCGAGAGAATTTCTTGCCGAAAGCCATGGGTACCCTCCCATTCGTCTAGAATCGTTTCGATCATAGAGGTCTGAAACCGCGCAATCGCCACGCCGACGCGACAAATGTAGGGGTCGACCTCAGACTTGCCGAACATGAAGCTCTCGTAGGCGACAAGGCTATGAATCGCCACGCTCTTCTTTCCGATCTCGATTGCATCAGTCAGTTCCATCGGCTTCTTTTTCAGTGTTTTTCTTAAATAGCGCGCCGTCGCACCGGAGCGGCCGGGCCAGAAATGAATCCGCGAGTATCTCCCTTTGCGGACAACCGGACCGAAGGTATAGATTTGTGCGGCCTGCCATGCGTCCATGACCGAATGAAATTCCCGAACGTATTCTAGGTGTCGCGACAGTGTTGAATCCGCGCAGTAGGCTTCGGTCGCGCTTGCGAGCCCCGGCAGCGCCTCTGCGAATTTGTTGATCGACGGCAACGTGAGCTCGTCCACAACATGCCGCGTGAGTTGCGAATACTCGTCATTTGCACGCGCTACTGTCGCCAGAAGAAGAGATAGGCAGCTGAGCAACAGTATGAGTTTCATCTTGATCAAAGCGAATTGAGAAACGTCAGAAGGTACTTTCTATTCTCTTTCGACATTCCGACAAACTGATCCCTCGATTCTTGAGCTTCCCCACCATGCCACAGGATGGCTTCCGTCAAATTGCGGGCTCTTCCGTCGTGGAGAAACTGGGTATGGCCGTTAACCTTCTTCGTATACCCAACCCCCCAAAGCGGTGGCGTGCGCCATTCCCTTCCATTCGCACGAGCCTCGGGTCGATTATCCGCCAGGCCCTCGCCCATGTCGTGCAACAGCAAGTCGGTGTAGGGCCAAATCAACTGACCTGCCAATGCATCGACCTCGTAGTCTCCCCGTGTTGCGAACTTCGGCACATGGCAGCTAATACAGGCGGCCTGATAGAACAGACGCTTCCCTTTCAATACGTCGGGCGCACTCGCGTCGCGCCTCGCGGGAACTGCGAGGGTTCTAGTGTAGAATAGGATCAGAGCCATGATCTCCGCTGACGATTCAAGCTTGTCGGTAGCGCCTGCGGTACCGTGGATCGCCTTTCGACAAGATTCCTGCGCGGGCGTGCATTCGCCCCATGGGTCGGGGTGAACCGGATTTGAAATGCCAATATCGCCGGACATCGCGCCGGCATTCTGCTCCTCAAGACTTGGTTGGCCCGCCTTCCAACCGAACCGGCCAAGCATGAGCTTGTTTTGTTTTAGACTCCAAACCCGGTTCTCCTTTCCGGAAATCCCATCGTTGTTCTGATCATCAGGATCCGCATTTGCAAGGATATCTCTCTCGGGAATCGCCTCCAGAAGTCCCAAACCGATCATCGGCGGCGCAACTCTTGGACTGATCATTGTCTTTGGGTGCAACGGACCATTGGCAAGATCAATCGCAGCATAAGTTGGTTTTCGGAGAACGACCCTTGTACCATCCGCTAAAACGACCGCCACGTCTTCGTAGGTTATC
Source organism: Alphaproteobacteria bacterium UBA6544 (assembly GCA_002434595.1). GTDB lineage: Bacteria > Pseudomonadota > Alphaproteobacteria > UBA8366 > UBA8366 > UBA6544. Next base: position 3,135 of record DJKK01000311.1, read on the forward strand.
CCCAT
>DJKK01000014.1:0-588 GCA_002434595.1 Alphaproteobacteria bacterium UBA6544
CAAGGCGTTCAAGCGGCCGACTTGATCTCCACACTCTAAAAAGCGAACCGAGTGCGCGGGGACTTAAGGAGATCGAACGGGATCTCTCCATACCCTCGGTAAGTCTTCGACTTCGGCTTGTCCTTATCTTCTTCGTTCACGTAGCGGATTGACGATGCGCCGAGCAGAGCCTTAGGAAGAATCTAAAAACGTCATGTTGTTACCTAAACTGGAAGAGCGCAAAGCCTTCCGGCGCACGCCACGCACCTACTCCTGCCGCTCGATGTCCTCGCCCCAGCGCTTCGTAACGCCGATCTCGATATCGAAGAGGTCGAGCACCCGACCGTTGGTCTGGTCGACCATCTCCTCGATGCTCTTCGGGCGGGCATAGAATGCGGGAACCGGCGGCGCCACGATGGCGCCCATCTCCGTCACCGTCTGCATAGATTTGATATGACCGGCATGAAGCGGCGTCTCACGCAGCATTAAGACAAGCCGACGGCGTTCTTTCAGAACGACGTCGGCAGCGCGCGAGAGGAGCGACGACGTCACGCCGGAGGCGATTTCGCCCATCGAACGGATCGAACACGGGGCGACGACCATTCCCAA
>DJKK01000014.1:989-1550 GCA_002434595.1 Alphaproteobacteria bacterium UBA6544
CGCCTTCACATCAGCGGCCTTCCTATCGGTTTCATAGGCGATGGTCACTTCCGCAGATTGGGAAATCACAAGATGCGTTTCGACCGGCGTCTCCCGCAACATCTCCAGCATTCTGATGCCGTAGACGACACCGGAGGCACCGGAAATGCCTATGATCAAGCGTTGAGGGATTTCGGGCATGAGCTATCCCCTTCAGTATTCCTCGTCCGGATTGAAATCATCGCCCATCACGTCACGGATGGAAACCTGTGGATCATCGAGTTTCATCTTCAGTTGCGCGGTCCGTTCGCCATTGATCAGGTAGTCACCATCCGTGGCGCGGCGGGCCATCGCCTCCCATTTGGTGTTCCAGTCGCCGAGGGAGTAGCCGTGCCACGGCGACTCCGGCGTCAGCGTCGGTAAACCAAGCTCCTCCCAAAGGTCTTTCGCGCGTTCCATGTGCTCCTTGGTCGGCAAGGCGACCGGAGGCAGATCGTATTTGAGCGTCGCATCGATCAGCATGGTCGACTCATCCGTCGATTCCCTAAGTACTGGCCCGTGCCCCCGGGCACGGTAGTCGAT
>DJKK01000014.1:1965-3497 GCA_002434595.1 Alphaproteobacteria bacterium UBA6544
ATTGCTATACAGTATTTTCCAACCGCTGATTGATAGGCCGAAATACCCATAAGTGCTCGCCATACCTCAGTTTTTTTGGCATCACGGTCTACCGTGATCGCTAAGAACCGCCGCAAATTCGTGAGCGGCTCGTGCAGCGAAACCTTCTGTACGCAGCGTATGCCCAACGTGTCCCGTAGATATGATTTGAACATCGGCTCATAGGCGACGCGCTTTATGACGCTTGATTCACTGGGCGTCACCTGGCTGATAATCGAGCTCACCACCGGTTTCTTCTGCATCGTAATGGCGGTGACATCCATCGTGTTGTTGTATTCTTCAAGTGCGATATAGCCGTGAGATTCACCGAAGGGCCCTTCCGGTTCCAGATACTCGGGATCGATATACCCTTCGATCACGACCTGGGCCTCCGCCGGCACATAGAGGTCGACGGTTTTTGCCTTCACCGTGTTGATCGACCCGCCGGCGAGCCCACCCGCAACCGTCAATTCATCGACGCCCAGTTTCACCTTCTGCGGCCCTGTATATTCCACCACCGGCGGGCAACCGAGGATGATGCATACCGGCATCTTTTCCTTGCGCTTCTGATAGCCTTTCCAGTGGTTATAGCCGCCAGACTGAGTAGATATCTGCATCATCACAGCGAGGCGGTCGGCCGCCTTAAGGTTGCCGCGATAGACGCCCATGTTTTGGACGCTGCTGTCGATATCTTTGGTGATCCAAGTCGCCGCCGTGAAATAAGGTCCGACATCGTAGCCCGGCGTTGAGATCGGTATTGGCAAGGCATCCAACCCGTTGCCTGGGTCTTGTACTTCAGCACCGGTCATCACGACTTCTTGGCAAGGCGCCTCTTCGACGACGTTGGTCTCGACCGGCTGGTTCAAACCGCGTTCCCATAGAGGTCCGATATCGTCCAGCGTGTCCGCTGCCATACCAATGCGGTAAATTTCGGGATTGGCCGCGAGGCCGCCGATCAGGACCGGGATGTCGTATTTCCGACCTTTGCTGTCTACGACATTGGTAAACAGGAATGCTTTCCGTTCAGCCTCCGGAATGCCGCCGCGAAATTGCCAGCGAACCAGCGGGTGCATCTCCGTATCCTTGTTGATGGGCTTGTCGATCCGGTATAGCAGACCAGCCGCGTCCAACTCTTCGATATGTTCCCACAAATCCTTGTAGGCGCGTCCCTCTGCCATCTTCCCTCGCTTGTTCGTGTCGTTCCCTTGCTGGCTATAAGTATCGGCCCCTTTTATCCTGCGTCCAGCACGCATCGGGAGAAAATATAATGGCCTGGATAGACCAGCAGGTCCCCGAAGGGGACGAAATTTTCTACGACCATATAGGTTACTTCGTACCAAACTTGGAGGCCGCCGGCGTTCAGCTCGTAAAACTTGGGTTCCAAGTGTCGGCTATCAACATCCAATATAACGAGAATGAAGCCGGCGAGCTTATCCCGACCGGCACATCCAACCGGCTCGCGAAGCTAAACCGTGGGTTTATCGAGGTGCTTTCCGCAACTGGCGAAAGTGCTC
>DJKK01000194.1 GCA_002434595.1 Alphaproteobacteria bacterium UBA6544
GATATCCGCCAATGGCGACACCGAAATTGGTGATTTCCTCTCTCGTGCGATGGAAAAGGTCGGCAACGAGGGTGTCATCACGGTTGAAGAGGCGAAGAGCCTCGACACAGAGCTCGACGTTGTTGAGGGCATGCAGTTTGATCGTGGCTACCTCTCTCCGTACTTCATCACCAACCCTGAGAAGATGATCGCTGAGCTTGAGGATCCGTACATCCTGATCCATGAGTCTAAGCTTTCTGGCCTGCAGCCGATGCTGCCGCTGCTGGAAGCTGTTGTCCAAAGCGGCCGTCCGCTGCTCGTCCTCGCCGAGGACGTTGAGGGCGAGGCGCTTGCGACATTGGTGGTCAACCGTCTCCGCGGTGGCCTCAAGGTCTCGGCCGTTAAGGCACCGGGCTTTGGCGATCGCCGTAAAGCGATGCTGCAGGACATTGCCGTCTTGACCGGAGGCCAAGTAGTTTCTGAAGACCTCGGCATCAAGCTTGAGAATGTCACCATCGATATGCTGGGTCGCGCCAAGCGCGTTTCCATCGATAAGGACAACACGACCATCATCGACGGTGCCGGCAAGAAGAAGGACATCGATGGCCGGGTCAACCAGATCCGCGCTCAGATCGAGGAGACGTCCTCCGACTACGATCGTGAGAAACTGCAGGAGCGGCTGGCGAAGCTGGCCGGCGGTGTTGCGGTGATCCGCGTCGGTGGTGCCACCGAGATCGAGGTTAAGGAACGGAAGGACCGTGTGGAAGACGCGATGAACTCGACCCGTGCAGCGGTCGAGGAAGGCATCGTCCCGGGCGGCGGCAGCGCGTTGCTCAAGGCCATCAAGTCACTAGACAAGGTCAATCCAGAAAACGACGACCAGCGTGTCGGCGTGGAGATCGTGCGTCGCGCGATCATCGTTCCGGTGAAGCAGATTGCTGAGAACGCAGGAGCTGACGGCTCCATCGTTGCTGGCAAGCTGTCCGAGAGCAACGACAAGAACTTCGGTTTCGACGCGCAGTCGGGCAAGTACGTTGACATGATCAAGTCGGGCATCATTGATCCGGCCAAGGTCGTGCGTACAGCGTTGCAGGACGCGGCTTCGGTCGCCGGCCTCCTCATTACCACCGAAGCGATGGTGGCCGAGAAGCCGGATGACAAGCCCGCGATGCCGGCGATGCCGGGCGGCGACATGGGTGGAATGGGAATGGGTATGTAATTTCACCCCGACTGATCCTACGTTACGTAGCGGGCCGCGGCAAAAATGCCGCGGTCCGTTTCTTTGTGAGTGAACTTAAGTCGTGAAGTCGTTGCGGGTCGTCGAAACCTGTGATCCAGCACGCAATTGTTAAGATAAAATTGAAAAACCCATTAGTTTCTAGAGTTATAGAAATGGAAAAGCTTTGGATTAAATCTGTTTTGGTGGTCTCTTGTGATCGCGGCCGGGTTACCATCGGTATCGTTCATACAAGAGGTGGCGAATATAATCCGCCGTGGTTCAAGGCTGATCAGGATACACCAGACTGGTTCCGCGACATAAAGGATTTGGCGGATGATCCGGTTTTGTTTCGAACCCATTTCCGGCTATGAAAAAGGGCCTCATCGAGGCGAGTGGGTTACCGCTCTAAGGCTTTTGGGTGCGCCTATGACTTGCATAGGGCCGCTCTTGAGGCCTCCAAGAAATTGACGCTCCTGTTCTGGAGAACCTTGAGAAGTGCCTGCCGGTTCTTCGTGCGTGGTGTTGGCTGAACGTCTACAAAAATGACTTCTGGCTCTTCTTTCGCGGTTTTCATGCGCATGCGAAGCTCCGGCAATAAATTGTGCGATTAGTCCGATTGTTGGCCCGGGTTGTGGCTCGGAAGCGATATAGACGCTCTGCCGAGATCAAGGTTGCTGGAGACCGGTTTCGGGAGGTTCTGCCTACTTGACCTATTGACACCAATGTCGCCAGGACGTGTCGGTAACGGTGGTTCCGTGCTGGATACGCCGCCCGGGTCTAGTGTGCCAACCGGCAGGCGGAGTGGGAACAGGACCGGACCGTGGCTCCAGCCCGTCAGCGGGGTGCCGGGCCTGAAGACACGGCGGCAGTGCCTTCAGGGCGTGTGATCGATATAAACTCATGGCAAACGCCTAAAACACTTTGTATCAGGCGGCTCAATCAAGAAAAGGAGTTAGACACATCGTCAGTTCTTAGAATGACGGAATACCTATTTTTGTTCTGCGCTCTGCGTATTTGATAATTGCGATTGACCGGAGTTCTAAAGCAACCGACTTTCCGCCTCTTGCGACCAGTCGTCGACGCGGGCGATGCGGATCAGATTTGTGGCGCCTGGCGTGCCAAAGGGAACACCCGCGGTGATGATGATGCGCTCGCCCGGATGGGCAATGCCGTCGTAATAGGCGTGCTGGCCTGCTTTACTGGTCATGTCCTCGAAGTCGTTCGCATCGCTCGTATAAATGCTGTGCACGCCCCATACGATCGCGAGACGGCGGGCGGTCCCTTGGTTTGGTGTGAGCCCGATGATTGGGACGTCCGGTCGCTCTCGTGCTGCGCGAAGGGTTGTTGAGCCGGAAGTCGTGTAGGTAACAATGGCGGCGGCGGACAGTGTATGCGCGATCTGGCGGGCGGCGGCGCTGATGGCGTCCGCCGAGGTCGCTTCCGGTTCCGGGTGATTGGCGTCCATGGTGCTGCGCCAGACGGAATCCCGCTCCACGCGCTCGACAATGCGGTTCATCATTTTCACGGATTCTACGGGATACTTCCCGGCGGCCGTTTCCGCCGACAACATGACCGCATCTGCGCCATCGTAGACCGCCGTGGCAACGTCCGACGCCTCCGCGCGGGTCGGCTGTGGAGATTGGATCATCGACTCAAGCATCTGCGTTGCGACGATCACCGGTTTCCCTGTCTGCCGGCAGGCCCGCAGGATGCGGCGCTGTAGCACGGGAACATCTTCCGGCGGCATTTCAACGCCAAGATCGCCGCGCGCGACCATGACGGCGTCGCTGAGCTCAATGATTTCATCGAGTCGGTCGATGGCGGCAGGTTTTTCCAGCTTGGTTAGGATCGGCGCGCGTCCGCCGATCAGCCGTCGCGCCTCGGCAAGGTCCTCGGGGCGCTGAATAAAGGAAAGCGCCACCCAATCCACGCCGTGATCGAGGCCGAACTGCATATCCTTGCGGTCCTTGTTGGTCAGCGAGGAAAGCGGAAGCACGACGCCCGGAACGTTGACGCCTTTATGGTTTGAAATTTCGCCGCCGATGACGACTTGCGCATCGGCGAAATCTTTGCCGCAATCCGTCACTTTAAGCCTGATCTTCCCATCGTTCACCAAGAGGTCGCTGCCGGGCTCCAACGCGGCGAATATCTCCTTATGCAGAAGGCTGACGCGATCCGCGTCGCCCGGGGCGCTGTCCATGTCGAAGCGGAACGACTGTCCCGGCTCCAGAAGCGCCGCACCTTTGGCAAAATCGCCGACCCGCAGTTTCGGTCCCTGTAGGTCCATCATGATCGCAATGGGACGTTTTGCTGCTTGTTCGATCGATCGGATGGCTGCAATGGATTGGCGATGGTCGTCGTGGCTGCCGTGACTGAAATTTAGTCGAAACACGTCAACGCCGGCTTCGAACAAAGTCCGGATCTTATCTCCCGAGGAACTGGAAGGCCCGAGCGTCGCCACGATTTTGGTCATATGCGTGCGTCGCATGAAAGTAATTTCCTATCCTGCCTTCGGATTCCATTAACCGTATACCATCGCCGGCTGCGTTAAGGGTCGCGGCTCAAGCCTTTTTTTTCAAGGTTTTTGAGATAATCCGACCAAATCTCATCCTTGTTGAGGCCAAGGTGGTGCAGATACTGCCAGCTGAAAATTCCGGTATCGTGAAGATCGTCGAACTTGATACGGATGGCATAATTTCCAACGGGCTCGAGTTCCATAATGCCGACGAACCGGCGGCCGGGCACAATCTGTTTCTGATCCGGGACGTGTCCCTGAATTTCCGCGGACGGGCTTTCGACGCGAAGCAACTCGGCAGGCAATGTAAAATTGCTGCCGTTGTCGAAAGTGATCTCCAATGCCTTTTCCGCTTTAAGAAGGCGGATTTGCGTGGGCCAGTGTTCGCTCGAATAACCGTCTGACGGCACGGGTCAGTCCTCCAGGGACCGCG
>DJKK01000217.1 GCA_002434595.1 Alphaproteobacteria bacterium UBA6544
CGCGAACGCTTGATCGAGTTTCGAATCGTCGTCCGGTAACTGATCGCTCTGACCCCAATCAGTATAGTTTTCGTATTTGTCTGCGAGATAAGGACCGCACAGCCGCAGTGCTTCTTCCCGGCTCGATGCGACGAAGACCTCGCGCCGCATCGGTAACTCTTCGGGAAACGGCTTATTGGCCGCATCGAGTGCCCGCTTATAGATCTCCAGCTGACGAATAATCGTCGTCACTTCGTTGTGCGGCGGGATATACCAACAATCGCCCATACGCGCCGCGCGTTCGATCGCCGGATCCGCGTTGGCGCCGATCCAGATCGGTGGATGCGGCTTTTGAAGCGGCTTCGGAAGACAGGTCGCTCCGTCCAACTCGAAGTGGGTGCCGACCATGTCGACTGAATCTTCAGTCCATAACCGCTTGAGGGCGATAAGGTTCTCCTCAAAGCGCGGCGCACGTTCGCGCGGCGTGGTGCCAAATGCCTTAAATTCGACTTCGCGATAACCCAGAGCCGCACCGACGATCAATTTGCCACCACACATAATGTCGATGCTTGCGAGTTGCTCCGCGAGGTCGAGCGGCTTGTGCAATGACAGCAGAATGATGCCGGCGTTGAGCCGGATATTGGGCGCTTCCGCGGAAAGCCGCGCGAGCAGCGGAAACTGCTGAAACGCCTGATAGGGCGCAGTGCTGTAGTGAGAGGTCTTGGTGATTGAATCGTATCCAAGCGAATCAGCCAGCCGAACAAGTTCGAGCAAGTCCTGAAATTTCTCACTGATATCTAAGTCAGCCGGGTACTGCGTGCGAAGCGCAATTCCGAACTGCAATTTCCCCGCCATCTTTTACCTCTTTAATCCTTGAGTCTCGCGATTGACCTAACGCCGAAACGCCAACGCACAAGCGGCATTAACAAATAGTCTCCAGCGGCTTGCCCGTCCGTAACCGGAAGAAGGAAAACGGTGTCCCTTTCTCTACCGCCACGACGATGGCCGCATCCATGACGTAATCGCCACCGTTGTTAAGGCGCCAAAGATTAGGCGCACGCCGGCCGCCAAATTCACGATCGACGCAGAAACGCACGGTATAGCCGTGGGCCGCGAGTACCGGCTTAACCAGTTCGGCCGCTCCTTTCCGCAGCTGTTCTCTGAGGGATGCAAACGCATCACACTTTGATCGCCTTTCACCCGAACACGGGGCAGACCAACGAGCAACGGTAATATCCACCTGCAATGCCACCACTAGAGCCTGTGCGGACTCGGCAGCGGCGAAGGCCTGCCTTAGCCATACCGCGTTCGCCTGGTGACGCGCCTCTACCGCAGCGAGCACCACGGCCATGTTGTAGCGCTTTATCTCAACCCGCCCAGTTGCCAGAATGCGTTTTCCGGAAATCCTTCCGTGCGATGGTACGCCGATCCCGCCGGCAGCCGAAGCGGTTGCCCGAAGAATACCTTCCGCAGACGGTCAAGGCGGGCAAGTTCGGAAATTGGATTACTAAGCCTGTCATGGTCGCAATCCGTCCAATCGTTATCGCCCGGCGCATAAAAGACACGATCGGGAATTAGCTGGGAGATGACCGCGTAGGCACGTACAAGACCAGCATTCGTGCAATCGCTTCCGCCCCCCCTTTAAAATCACCCACATGGATCGGGAAGGAAAAGCCGCCGCCGCTTATTGCCGGCACAATCTTGTCCTCGAACAGCAGGGTTTGGCTTTCGTTGTATGGCATATCGCCAACGATCACAAAACGCAGCGGCCGTCATTGAAATCATGATGAGCCCCAGAATGGTAATGCTCCTAACGATCGATCCGATAAGCATAACCGCCCCTTGATTTCGTTCCGGCCATCGCCGACCATAATATCTAATCATGCCCGAAAAAAGACTCCTAATTGTAGCGCACGTACCCTCGCCAAATACCACCCGGCTCATGAAGGCGGTCGTCGCAGGAGCCAACTCGCCCGACATCTCGGGGGTCAATGCGATCGCAAAAAACCCGTTCGATGCCACCTCTGAAGATGTTATGGCCGCGAATGGTATCATCCTCGGCACGACGGAAAACCTCGGTTACATGAGCGGCGCCCTCAAGGACTTCTTCGACCGCATTTACTATCCTTGCCTCGAAGAAAAGCAGGGTACGCCCTATGCGCTCTATATCCGGGCGGGCCACGACGGAACAGGAACGCGGCGCGGCGTCGAGACCATTGTCACGGGCTTGCGCTGGAAGGGCGTGCAAGAACCCTTGATCCTGAAGGGTGACTGGCAAGATTCTTTCGTAGGCTCATGCGAGGAGCTCGGTATGGCCATGGCCGCCGGACTGGAGGCGGGTATTATCTGAGGGGAGGAGACGGTGATCGATTTTCAGCGGGAGTCTTGGACGTATCTGGAACTCGTTCGCCGTCGGGCGGAAGAATACGGAGATCGTCTCTTCACAACGTTTTCCAATGGTCAAGCCCTGACATTTTCAGAATTCGAAACAGCTACCAGCGACATGGCCTCCGCGCTTGCTGACCTAGGCGTCGAACCCGGCGACCGCGTTGCTGCGATGATATTCAATTGCAAGGAATTCCTGCTCGCAATGCTGGCGACACATAAACGCGGCGCCATATTCGTCCCGATCAACACGGAGTTAAAAGGGGCATTTCTCGAACATCAAATTACGAATATCGACCCCAAGGTCGTATTCGTGAGTGATGAACTCCGACCGGCATTCGACACCATTGCGATAGCCGGTCTGTCGATCGAGACGACGGTATCCATAGAGGGTCACGGCGCACCGCTTCCAGACACCACGGGCATTCCATTCACACAGCTGCTAGCGACCCAGGCGCGCGA
>DJKK01000061.1:0-4679 GCA_002434595.1 Alphaproteobacteria bacterium UBA6544
AGGCACACCACACCGAAGACAATGGTCAGTACAGCTACGACTCCAAGCAAAACCCGCCAATCCGCAGTGGCGGCAAGCGCGCCCAAACCCGCCGCTATGACGCCGCCGAGCGGCACGCCAGTCTGCTTCGCACCCATCGCAGTGGCACGTCGACGCTGTGGAAACCAATCGAAAACGCCTTTCGCCGTGGACGGATTGGTGAAGGAATAACCGCTCCCCATGAGCAACATGCCGAGCAGCAGAAACGGCAAGCTTGGTGCGGTCGCAACAACGCTTGTGCCAACGGCAATGCCCGCCATAGCCCCGACGAGGGCGCGGCCAACGCCCATCTGGTCGACGAAAGCACCTGCCGGCAGCGACCAAATCGCCTGGCCGCAGTAATAGGCCGTCATTAGGAGGCCGACTTCGGTGGCCGAGAGATCGAGAGTCCGCTGAATGACGGGCGCCATCGCAAGAACCGAAACGACATTGATCGTCCCGATCACATGCGCCCCCATCAGCATGGCGATGCGAAACCGCCAGGGACCCTCGAGGCGGGTCTCGCCAGCGTCGGTCATGATATGTCTGCGCGGCGTCTAGTAGGGGTTGCGGTCGACGTCCAGCAGCGGGAAGGCGCTCAGGGCGCTGGGGTCGGTGACGACCGGGGCGGGCGCCAAGTAGCTGCGGTCAAGGTCGCCGAATCCGTTTACGCCGAGGAGGCCCAGCGCCTTGCTACACTCGTCTTCCAGGATCTCCAGTATCCGGACAACTCCTGCCGGCCCTGCAGCGGCGAGACCGTAGCCCTGCATGCGGCCCATGCCGACGGCATCCGCGCCGAGCGCAATGGCCTTCACGATATCGGTGCCGCGGCAGATGCTCCCGTCGACCACTATCAGTGCCCGTTTGTCAACGGCATCGACGATTTCCGGCAGGACCGCGCAGGAACCCAGACCCTGATCAAGCTGCCTGCCGCCGTGATTCGAGACATAGACGGCTTCGACACCCAATTCGACGCACTTAACCGCATCCTGCGGCGTTGCAATCCCCTTGATGAACAGCGGGATGTCATGCTTCGACTTGAAGCGCTCCAGGCACTTCCAGTCAAACGTGGCCTGATAGTTCCAGTTTGCGCTGTTGCGCCGCGCCCAAGATTTCTCGAACCGCTTGGCAATGTCGCGCTCGCGCCGGCTGTAGTGGGCGGTATCGACCGTAATCGCGAAAGCATCGTATCCGGCGTCGATCGCCCGTTGCGCCAAATCGTCGACGAAGTCGTCGCCGCCACGCACGTAAAGCTGGAAGATCTTCATATTTTCGGCACAACTCGCGACTTCCTCCAGACCCGGTTGCGAGACGGAACTCAGCATATGGCAGACGCCAAATTCCGCCGCCGCCTGGCTGGAGCTTACGCCACCGCCGGGATGGAAGGATTCGAGTGACCCGATGGGCGCCAGAATGATCGGCAGGCGCAATTTCCGGCCGAGCAGTTCCACCCCGCAATCAACCTGCGAGACGTCGTTGAGAACCCGCGGCCGCAGGCCCCATGAATCGAGTGCATGCCGGTTCCGCCGCAGCGTTGTTTCAGTCTCGGTACCGCCAACGAGGTAATCCCAGAGATGGCGCGACAAGTTGAGCTTGGCGCGTTCGACAATCTCGTGAAGGGTTTCGAATTGCAATTGGGGTTCGTTCGACATGCGGGATTTTCTCGTCAGGTGGGAGTAGAGCACCATTACACATAGATCAGGTGCCCAGTTGGACCATCTGCGCGGATGCGGTCGTTCCCATTTTTAGAAATGCGCTGGTTAAGACGCCTACAGCACCATGCGTCGTCCGGCGAGAACATAGAGCGCCATCGACGGCGGCGCGTCTGGCTCCTCGACCATTTCGAGTTACGCATAGACCGGAAAACGGCCGCTGCGGAAGTTTTCGTAATCCTCTTCTTCCTGCCGCGTCGGAAGGTCCAATCCGCCCATGAGACGTTTTCCTTTCCGCAATTTGGTCACGTTGTCGCCAGAGCCAGTCCCCGTTGAACCCGCGTTATTCTTACGTGAGGCCGTGCGACTCATGGGGACCTCGGTTAACAGAAGATTAACCCGCTATTCAATTCTAGAATTATCGCGGAGTCTCGCCTTCCAGCATCACGCGATGCATGACCCGCAATTGTGCCAGGTCATAATCCGCTTTGGCGCGGTGCATGGTACACCGGTTGTCCCAAATGACGAGATCGCCGTCGCGCCACTGATGGCGATACTGAAACTGAAAGGCGAAGTCGAAGAGGGCGTCGAGCAACGTGTCGCTCTCCTGATCGCTCCAGCCGAGGATACGTTCGATCCGGTTCGGATTGATGTAGAACGACTTTCGACCGGTGAGCGGACGAGTGCGGATCAAGGGGTGGTCAACATCCGGCGTCTCTTACTCTTCAACCACCGATCTCTTGGCGACCCAGGACTGGTTGCGGCGGCTAAGATACTTATGCACAGCGCGGAGCCCCTCGATCCGCTGTCGGAGGGTCAGCGTCGAGGGTTCCGCAAGATATGAATCATCGGTATGCCAATGCTTGGCCTGAACCAGAGAGATTTGCCGTCAAACATCGGCGGCCGGTTCGAGACGACGGAAACTTCGGGCGCCTCCTCAATACGGTCATTCCGCAGCACGAAGGTCTTCAATAGTCCAAAAAAATGCCCCGCCGACGCCAATTGTCGCGGCGACAAATGCTAGTTTCGGATGCAGACGACCAAATGATCCGTCACGGCCTGGCGCAGCTACAAAGCGGTATCATCATCAACCGGCTCTGAGAGGTTGATCCCCGTCACCGCCGCCGCCATCGTGCTGCCCAGCATCTCGATCTCAAGGGCCACCCGCTCGCCTCCCCGTGATTCGCCCGTTATAGTATAGATAGATCGACAAAGCGATGAGGCGGCGGCGGTGTCAAATTCACTGCATCAGATGACGATGAGTTACTCGGCGACCGAGGACCGCCTGTTATTGCGTGTCAGCACGACCGCCAATGACGAGCATCAGATTTGGTTGACCCGGCGGTTTGTCAAAGTGCTGTGGCCTGCCCTGTTCAAGGGAGTGGAGAAGCAATCCCTGCCGCCAGAGACCGCGGCCGCACCGACCACGACCCCTCAGGTCAAGCGCGCGGTAATGGCCATGCAACACAATGAAGCCCTGCAGAAGACGGATATGACTCAGCAGCATGACGAGGAGAAGGTCAACAAACCGTCGACCGAAAAACCCATGCTGGCGACGGGTGGGCAGTGCGTCCCGCTGCAGAGCGGCGGCATGCGACTGATCCTCAAGACCGCCGAGAACCTGCAGGTCGCGCTGAACCTGAACGAACAGCTGCTGCACGCCTTCTGCCATCAGGTCACCTCGTTGACGCAGAAGGCCAACTGGGACCTCGCCTATTCGCTCGCCGACCCCTCCGTCCAGGTCCCGGCCGGCGAGCAGGCAGTGCATTAACCCTACTGAACGATTGCGCATTCGGCCTGCCGCCCCTACATTCCACGCGATTCCGAAACGCATTCGAAAACTGCGATGACCGACCCTGCGCATATCCGCAATTTCTCCATCGTCGCCCATATCGACCATGGGAAGTCGACGCTTGCCGACCGCCTGATCGAGGTCTGCGGCGGCCTTGAGACGCGCGAGATGAAGGAGCAGGTGCTCGATTCGATGGAGCTCGAGAGGGAACGCGGGATCACCATCAAGGCACAGACCGTGCGCCTGCAATACAAGGCATCCGACGGCGAGATGTATACCCTGAACCTGATGGATACACCGGGCCATGTCGACTTTTCCTATGAAGTCAGCCGCAGTCTCGCCGCGTGCGAGGGCTCGCTTCTGCTCGTCGATGCGAGCCAGGGTGTGGAAGCGCAAACCCTGGCCAACGCCTATCTTGCGATCGACGCGGATCATGAGATCGTCCCGGTGCTGAACAAGATCGATCTGCCGTCGGCGGAGCCGGACCGCATCCGCACACAGATCGAAGAGGTTATCGGCCTTGATGCCGAACAGACCTTGGAGATATCCGCCAAGACAGGCGACGGCGTGGCCGATGTGCTGGAAGCGCTGGTCGCGCGCCTGCCGGCACCGGAGGCCGGCGACCCGGTTGCGCCACTCAAGACCCTGTTGGTCGATTCCTGGTACGACCCCTATCTCGGCGTGGTGGCGCTCGTGCGGGTGCGCGAGGGGACGCTGCAAAAGGGCATGAAGATCCGCATGATGGCGACGGGCGCTACACACGATGTTGACCGCGTGGGTGTGTTCACGCCGAAGCGGGTTGAGACCGATGAGCTCGGACCCGGCGAGGTCGGTTTCATTACCGCCAGCATCAAGTCAGTCGCGGATTGTCAGGTTGGCGACACCCTGACGGAGGATCGCCGCCCGACTGAAGACGCGCTGCCCGATTTTCGGCCCACGGTGCCGGTGGTCTTCTGCGGTCTCTTCCCGGTCGATACCAACGACTACGAGGATTTGCGCGAAAGTTTGGCCAAACTCGCCCTGAACGACGCGAGCCTGCATTACGAGCCGGAGAGTTCCGCCGCCCTCGGTTTCGGTTTTCGCTGCGGCTGCCTCGGTATGCTGCACCTTGAGATTGTCCAAGAACGCCTGAGCCGGGAGTTTGACCTCGACCTCATCACCACAGCCCCCTCAGTCGTCTATCACATTCATAAGACCGCCGGCGCGATGATCGAGCT
>DJKK01000061.1:5009-8465 GCA_002434595.1 Alphaproteobacteria bacterium UBA6544
CACAATCCCGCCGACTATCCGGACCCGGTCGCGATTTCCCATGTCGAGGAACCATGGATCAAGGCTACCATCTTGGTGCCGGATGAATATCTCGGCTCGGTACTTTCGCTCTGCACCGAGCGGCGCGGCGAACAGATGGATTTAACCTATGTCGGCAACCGGGCGATGGCGGTCTACCGCCTGCCGCTCAATGAAGTGGTGTTTGACTTCTACGACCGGCTCAAATCGATCTCCCGTGGGTATGCCAGCTTCGACTACGAGTTTCAGGACTACAAGGAAGGCGACCTTGTGAAGGTGTCGATCCTGGTCAACGGAGAACCGGTCGACGCGCTGTCGATGATCGTCCACCGCACCCAGGCCGAGCATCGCGGACGCCAGGTTTGCCAACGGCTTAAGGACCTGATTCCGAGACAAATGTTCAAGGTGCCAATCCAGGCGGCGATCGGCAGCAAGGTCATTGCCCGAGAGACGATCGGCGCAATGCGAAAAGATGTTACGGCGAAATGTTACGGCGGTGACATTACCCGCAAACGTAAGCTGCTGGAAAAGCAGAAAGCAGGCAAAAAACGCATGCGCCAATTCGGCAAGGTTGAAATTCCGCAATCGGCCTTCATTGACGCGCTAAAGATGGAGGAGGCCTAGGTCGCCCTCCAGATGGCACCGCACGATATCCTCGGGACGATCGGTGTCGCATTTATCATTGTCATGTATGTCATGCTGCAGCTCGGCAAGATCAACGCCGAACGTCCGGCATTCTCCGCGTTCAACGCCCTCGGCGCCGTCTTCATCCTGATTTCACTGATCTACCAGTTCAACCTGTCGGCCGCCCTGATGGAAGGCGTCTGGCTTTTGGTCAGCCTGTACGGGCTTTGGAAGGCGTTATCCGGCAGACGCTCCTAGCCCTTACTTGCATGCAGCCCGCGGCAGAGATCCGTGTAGTCCGGTTCCGTATCCGGGTCGAGGTACCCGTGTCGCACCATGAAGTCGAGGATCACGAGATTGCAGTTGAATTTGAACTCGAACGTCTCGCGGATGGTCTCGGCCACTTGTTCGAGCGGCCAAAGCATAAACTCGTCGACTTCGCCGTCCGCCGCGATGGGCATGAAGTTCGCGGGTAATTCCAGATCATAGCAATACTGACGGTCGGGTTTCGCCCCGTCTTCAGATTCGTGGGCGTAGTCGATGAAGCCAACGGGTATGACGTGTTGCGCGATTTCCTCGGGGATACCAGCTTCTTCGCCGCATTCCTTAATCATATTCTCCCGCAGGCCGAGGCCATGGGGCTGACCCCCCGCCACCATGTTATCGAGCATGCCGGGGTAGCTAGTCTTGTCGCGTGCCCGGCGTGCCACCCACATGTGAATGTCGCCATCACGGCGGACATAGCCGTTCATATGCACGCCCAACGCACGCGCCCCGAAGAACGGCACGGCACTGCGCTCGATCAACGCAAACGGCGGATCGTTGAACGCCTCAGTCAGAGGATAGAGTTCGCTCCGGGGTTTCGGTAAAGTTCCGTCCGCCGCCAGTCTGTCGACCACGCCGGCAAGCGCCGCGCTGCGATCCTCAACCGCTTCCAACGCGGGCACAAGTGCAACGCAGCTTTCGGCGATTTCGAAAACTGCATCGTGCGCGGCTAGGTAGCGGACATTGTCCCGCCGCACCCAGCCAACGCGCGCCCCATCGATTTCGAACGGAACATAGTCCGCAGGATCGAAATTGTTGCAGGCCCAGATGTGATCGAGATAGCTCATGGTACTTAGCGAGATTTAATCACCCGGTGCCGGGCGATCAAGTTTCCACATCAACTTTTCGGACGACATGTACCTCCCGCAGACAACGGCCGATATAGGCCGCCAAGTCCGCATCCATTCCCCTGATCGATATGTCGATGGTGAGGACATCCTCGGGGCGGTCGGCATGAATCGAATCCGGCGTCAATTCGGGTTCGCCGAACAATTCAAGGACCCGTGGCAAAGATCCGGGATCGACCTCGGCGGAGACAGAAAATAGCGCTTGGTTGGGCATGTCCATGGCCCGGAATGTTTCGGTGGAAAGGGGTGTGGCGGCCGCAATAAACATTTCGTTTAATCCTTAACAGCAAGAAACAGAGGGAATCAAAAGGGTCCCGGCCCTGACTAGAAGACCGGGTCGATAATTCTCCTGCCCGAGGCTGTTTCGGAGTGGATAAACATACAAGTACCCTAACGTTTCGGGTATTGGGCAGTAACCAGACCCTTTCATGATTCGTTGAGGATTTCCCGTTAACTATAAATCCAATGAATGATAAATCACGGCTTGACCGGATTCCGGCAGGCGTTCAGATTAGTGGTTTCGAAGAGCCCCGAACGGCGAGGGACAGCATGTCGAACCTGTGGATCTACTGGAGGCGGCCGAGTTCGGTTGTCCGATACCGACATGGCGGCGAATCGGCGATCCATCCGATGCTGAAGCAGCCCATCGTGGGGTCTCGGGAAACGACGCAAACCGCTGTTGCGGCAAAGTCCTCCGTGTTGGAGGCGCCGGCTGTTTTAGAGGACAACATCCTCGATTTCGCGTCCGCCAAACGTCCGGCAGAGCGAACCCGACCGGCGCGCACACCCCATAGTGGCAAGCCGAAACGGCGCGAGTAGACTAAACCTATGAGGGTTTTCCGGCAGCAACCCATTCTTCGAATTCGGCGCGGATTTTATCGTCGGGTGGATAGAGACCAATAACCGGTCGGCCCTTCTCGACCTGCAGCTTGATGAAGTCCTCGATCTCTTCCTGACCGACACCGTCGCGCGCCACTTCGTCGGCAAGGGCCTCCGGAATAACGACGACGCCATCTCCATCCCCGACCAGCACATCCCCCGGCACAACCGCCACGCCGCCGCATCCGACCGGAAGGTCTTGGTCGACTGGTGTATGTGCCGCAAGGGACGCCGGTGCTGCTGGCCCGGCAGCAAACACCGGCAATCCAACGGCAGCTACCGCCGACGCGTCCCGCACACCGCCATCGGTGACAACACCGCCGCCGCCGCGCTGCTTGATGCGCTCCGCGAGAATATCGCCAAGCGCGGCACAGTCGGTAACGCCACGCGCGTCAATCACCAGAATGGCTCCAGGCTCGATAGTGTCGATGGCGACGCGTTGAGGGTTCTCCCGGTCGGCGAGAATATCCGGTGTCGACATATCTTCCCGCATCGGTATGAACCGTAAGGTCGTGGCCACCCCTACCAGGCGCTCGGAAGGGGGCGCCAGGGGTGCGACGCCCCGCATGTAGACATTGCGCACGCCGCGTTTCAGGAGCTGCAATGTGATGGTCGCCGTCGAAATTCGCTGCAAAGCTGCGCGCGTCTCTTCCGATAGGGAAACTGCCATGGCTTTCTATGCTCCGGTGATTTTTCTGTAATTTCCGCTCTTAAAGGACTATACCGCCTCTATGCCCGGATATCTTGCGCCAATTTTGATAAT
>DJKK01000208.1 GCA_002434595.1 Alphaproteobacteria bacterium UBA6544
GACACAACACCCACCCAGACAAAAAAAAAAGAGGGCGGGGGGGCCCTTCTCCCCTCGGTCTACGATTTTAATATGGTGTCAGGGTCCAAGGAGCGCGCCAACGACGACATGGCTGTACTTAACCGGCTCAACCCTCCCGTCGCGCATCCAACCGTGCGCGTGCACAATGAGAGTGGTCTCAAGGCGCTGTACGTCAGCGAGCGGACTTCGCATTTCGACGGTATGACGTCTGCCGAGAGCGCACCGCTAATTCGATATTTTTGCGATCACTCAACGCGGCCGGAAAATGTCTTTCGCCATCAATGGCGGATTGGAGATGTTGTTTGCTGGGACAACCGGACGACGATGCATCTCGCCCTTGGCGACTTC
Organism: Alphaproteobacteria bacterium UBA6544; assembly: GCA_002434595.1. GTDB lineage: Bacteria > Pseudomonadota > Alphaproteobacteria > UBA8366 > UBA8366 > UBA6544. The sequence continues at coordinate 370 of DJKK01000208.1, forward strand.
GACCCATCGGAACGTCGCCGCATGCTGCGGGCAACAGTACGTGGGCCAAAATCTGGCTATTTGACGAAAGAGGCTGCCTGAAGGTCACTCGACCAGCGGGGCCACCTCCTTCATGAAGTGCTCCATGTTCTCCACGGTCTTGGAGAGCGGTGGCGAGCGGAAATCGAAGATTGTCTCCTGTACACCCATTGCCTTATAAGCACGCAAATCTTCCGCAATTCGCTCCGGTGTTCCAGTAAAGAGCAGGCGGTCGTGCCCGTCCGGTGTCAAGCCCGGATCGTATGAGGGCGCCTTGAAGGATATGGCGATATCGTTGAAATCACGCCCCTCGGCCTCGACCATTCTCTTTAACTCGTCCATCAGGCCTTGGAATTCTTCAGGCGGCAGGGGCGATGCGGATGTCGCGCCGACGGGATGCCATCCATTGCCAAGCTTGGCGACGCGACGCAGTGCCGGCTTGCTGTGCCCGCCGATCCAGATGGGCGGGTGCGGCTTTTGCACCGGATGCGGGACGCAACGCAGTTCCTTGAAGGAATAAAATTCACCTTCGAAGGAGACAGGGTCTTCGGTCCAGCACTTCTTAAATATCTCGATGTATTCATTGCTGGAGGCACCCCGCTTATCAAAATCCGGTGCGCCAAGTGCTTCAAATTCCTCGCGCATCCAGCCGACACCGACACCGACTGTGACACGTCCCTTGGAGAGAACGTCGATGGTGGCGAGTACCTTCGCTGTCACAAGCGGGTTGCGGTGCGGGAGGATCATGACGCTAGTCACGAGGCGTGCCGTCTCCGTCCGCGCCGCGATAAACGACATCAATGTCAGCTGCTCGAGAGCATCGCCTTGCCCCGGGAACGCACCGCCGACGGTGTACGGATAGGCGGAATCAATCTTGGTCGGGAAGACGATATGGTCGCCTATCACAATCGTCGCGTAACCCAGCGCCTCGCCCTTTTCAACCATTGAGGCAATTGCGTCCGGCTCGCCCAAGGGGCCTCGTGTTGGCAAATAGAATCCGTAGCGCATCACACGCCCTCCCTTACTTCTACCAAGTTTCGTCGAATATCTTCTCGTAGGCCGCTCGCGTCACCGCACCGCCCTGGTTGATCGACATTTCCTTCTGTTTCTCGCGTTGGCGCAGCCGGAAGGCATATTCATGCGGCATCTGGTCGAAGGGGTCCTCGACACCGAGTTCGCGCGCCGCGTGGGCGGTCCAATCCGCGTTCCAAATGAACTCGCGCGCCATGGCCACGAGGTCTGCGCGGCCAGATTGCAGAATTTCCTCGGCCTGATGAGCTTCGGTGATGCCGCCGACAGCAATGGTCATGATGCCAGCCTCGCGTCGGACGCGGTCGGCGAACCCAGCCTGGAACTTTTCTATACGAGGGACCATCGGCATCTCGCTGTCCCCCGAAATGCCGCCGGAAGAGCAATCGATCATATCGATGTCGCGCTCTTTCAGTTCTCTCGCTAGCGCGACAGTATCATCGAGATCCCAGATCCCACCTTCGCCGTCTACCGAGGAAACTCGGAAGAATAGTGGTTTGTCCTTCGGCCATGCCGCTCGGACGATCTCGGCCACTTCAAGCGCAAAGCGCATGCGACCTTCCCGGTCGCCGCCGTAGGCATCGTTGCGATGGTTGCTTACGGGCGATAGGAACTGATGGATCAGGTAGCCATGCGCTCCATGAATTTCGAGAATGTCATAGCCTGCATCCATGCTGCGGCGGGTCGCTTCGCGCCAAGCCTCCAGCACTGTGCGAATGTCATCCGCATCCATGGCCTTTGGCGTATAGCGGCGCGGAAGTTGATCGAGCGCGCTTGGTGCCAGGCCCTGCCATGGTGCCCAACCATACTCTGCGTCCTCATCGCGAAGCGGACGCCAGTCCTCGGTTGCGACATGGCAGGATGCCTTGCGTCCCGCATGCCCGATTTGGATCGCCGGGATGGCGTCCTGTTCCTTGATGAAGTCAGTAATACGACGGTACATGGGGATATGATTCTCGTCCCAGATGCCGGCGCACATGTAGGTCTTGCGTCCTCGCGCTTCAACGCCAGTTTCTTCACCAAATATGATTCCCGCACCGCCAACCGCCAAACGGCCTAGATGCATCATTTGCCAGTCGCCGGGTCCACCGTCGTCCGAATGGTACTGACACATAGGGGAGACAACGACGCGGTTCTTTGCAGTGACGCCGCGTATGGTGATTGGCGTGAACAGCAGCGGTCGGTTTTGGGCATTCTCCATCAGAGAAAGATCAGGAAAATTGCTGCGATGAAATGGCCGGATGAAAAATCGGCTGGATCACGTTGCCTGCCGGATCCTTGATATGGAAGCTCCGCGCCCCGTCCGTATGGTCATGCGGCTCGTCCAGCACGGGCACACCATCGAGCGAGGAGAAATAGCTGTGCCACGCATCGAGGGTTTCCTTGTCTTCGACGATGAAGCCGTAGTGGTCGAACGTACTACCCCTTGCCGACGCCTCATCGACGCGGGCGAGCGACAGATTGTCATTGCCGCAGGTGAGATACACCAGGTTCTCATTGGCCCGGTAGAGCAACTCCATGCCCATGACGTCCTTGTAAAACGCTTCGCATTCTTCGAGGTTGGTGACCCGGAAGGCGACGTGGCGGATGCCGCGGAAGGCAGACGGTCGTTCAGTCATCGATCGGTTCCGATTCAGTTGCGAATGCTTTTTTAGGATATACGGCTTGCCGCACCTTTTGCCATTGTATGGTCGCAAGTATCGGGTGGTGGCTTCGTTGTAAATGCCTCACGATTGCCCCATGTCCACTGCGCTTTCGGGATTTTACTTTCGGCTTGTCTTCGCCGATTTCAGGTGGTGCGACACACGTATTTTAGAAATATATTACAGTCGAACAGCTTTCTCTATATCGCTGCATTAGCTTTCGGCATTTCGACGCTGCTGTTCGGCAGTTGGGGCGTCTTGCAAAGACCGGCGGACGTTTCGCGCCTGTGGACACCGGATTTTCTACGGCTGAACCTGACGACAGCATTTTCTTGGCGCTCGTATTTCTTTGCGCTGAGTCATCTGGAGCGCGCTACCGTCAATATTATCTATGTCGGTGTCGGTCCGCTAACGGTGCTGTTTTGGCTGAATAAGAGCGACCGGATTCACCGTTTTGCTGTCTTGGAGAAAACGGGATATGCCGGT
>DJKK01000132.1 GCA_002434595.1 Alphaproteobacteria bacterium UBA6544
AGAAGATCCTTCATGCCGTCCGACAGCGTCTCATAGGCAAGGTATTGATTCGCGAATAAGGTGTCACCTCCATGAGCTGGAACTTCCAGCGCATAGAGTAGAGCACCCATGGGAGGCTCCGCCGTCATAGTCGTGTCGGTGTGCCAGTCCTCGCCGACAATGATTTCATCTGTCGGTTTGCGATGAATGGTCACCACTTCGGGATCATGATCACCGGTGTTGAAATTCGGGTGGACAAAGATCTCGCCGAAGCGCCGAGCAAGGCGCTTATGTTGCGTGGTGTCGATCTCTTGATCGCGAAAAAAAATGACGCAATGGTCCAACAGCGCTTGGCGTATGTCGGCGATAACCGCGTCGCTCAAATCCATCCCGAGATCGACGCCCGAAATCTCCGCGCCAATGGCCGGCGATAGCGGCTGTATCGACAATGTCGTCATATGCATCCCGTTCCGTAAACAATGAGGTCAAAATATCAACCCTAGTTCAATCTGGTGTTTGACCGCGCCTTGTCGAGTGAACACTAGCGGGCATTTTCGCGAGCGTTTAAGGACGCACCGTGGCGACAACACCAGAGAAGCATTTGTATCTGCCTCCGTACTTTCGCTTGATCAGAAATTCCGGCAACCAAGATACTAGATAATGCTACGCGCCAATTGGAAATATCGGTCAATGGATAATATCGAGTTTAACAAGCTCGACCTAGCAGGAGGCTTTGTCTCAATTCCAGAAAAGCCTCGCTAGATTATTCACACGGTCCTCACAAACACGATGGACAATGATGAGAAGACAGGCGTGCAAACGCAAATCCTGCGGGCCGATGTCATGTTCCAGTCTTTCGAACAGCGCGACCAACCCTATTGGTAACGATTGCCCATTATACAGGGCAGTCTCTACGACGGAGAAACAGGAGAGGCGGAATGCCAACTTGTGGTTCCCGCATTTGCACGTCACGCACCGGGCCACATGCACCGCCCCGCTCAGACAGATGAAGTGTGCTATATGATTGAGTTCAACTGGTACGACTGAACTTAAATGGGCTTCACAGTACCATTCGCACTAGGAGATATATCCTTACGCCCCGCGGGGCGGCATCGCGAAGAGCGCCAGGATTGCCGCGACCACGCTGAAGCAAGAGAACAATACAAGCGACGTATTATATCCGCCTGTCAGATCGAAAAACGTCCCAGAAACAAGCGGTCCCGAAGCCTGCGCCATGGTCTGTATAGGCAATGTGACGCCTCGGATGGCGCCAAGATTCTCGCGCCCGAAACTATTCGCCCAAGCCACCGGTAAAAGAGTCAGCAAGCCACCAATCCCAGCGCCGAATACGATTGCAGACAAATACGCGGTCCAAATATCAAAGACCACGAGCATGATGGCCGTCCCAATTGCCATGAGCACTGCCGCACCCGCCAGACTTCGCCGCACGCCAAATCGCGCTTCGAGCTGGCCGAATATCAACCCTCCGATCGCGGCCATAAAGGAAAAGCCGCTTACAGCCGTCGCCGCGACTGCCAATGATATACCGCGATCGATCAAATGAGGCGCCTGATGAAGACTGACACCTGCCTGCACGGGATAAATAAAGATTGAGAATGCTATTAACACCCAAAAGGTGCGCGTCCGACAGGCCTCTCCGCGCGTGAGACTTCTCTCTGGTTCGACCACTGTGAATTTTACATCTCCCGATGTCCCCGGCCCCGACCTCTCTTTTGCATAGGGACGCAGACCAACATCTTCCGGGCGCTGAATCATCAGGAATATGTTGGGAACGACACCGATGAGCAGGATGAGAACCGCAATCACCAGCCAACCAGCGCGCCAATCCCATTGGTCAATGGCCGCGAAGGCGACAAGCGGTAGTATCGTCAACCCGATACTGTGCGCGAATGCGGTGAATGACATGGCGCGTCCACGTAAATGGATAAACCAATTGGCGACCGCGCTGGTAATCGCGATTTCGAACGGACCGGCGAAAATCATACGTCCGAGGCAAAAGGCAATGTAGAACCAGATCAGAGCATTTATCTGAGACAACGCTACCATGCTGACGCCGATCAAGAGCGTTCCGATAGAAAGGACTTGCCCCGCTCCGCGTCTGTCGACAATCACGCCTACTTTCGGAGAGATAAACGCACCCAGTACACCGCCTAGGGAAACCGCACCTGAGAATTCAGTCATCGACCAACCAAATTCCTGAGACATCGGAACAACGAAAACAGAGAGCGTCGCGACTGCCGCACCCTGACGGGCGAAGTTCGCCGCCATGGCACATCCCACGATGACCCATCCGTAGAAAAACGGTGTCTTGCGAACAAAGTCAGCTGAGCGAAGCATCCGAACATTCACGATCGCAGTACCCTAGATGCTCAATCGGCGGTTCCGCCTCCGGGTGGCATGGGACCAGAATCAATGAGGGTCCGGTCTATTCCGGCATTGGCCATCCGGATACGGCCTTCACTTCAAGGAACTCCATGATACCATGGGTACCGCCTTCGCGACCATTGCCCGATTGCTTATAGCCGCCGAACGGACTGCCGGACGCACGCGCCGCGCCATTTGCTTGGACCATTCCCGCCCGAAGACGACGGGCAACTCGCTTTACGCGTTCGCTATCGCCGCTTTGGACGTAGTCGGTCAGGCCGTAACTTGTATCGTTCGAAATCGCGATGGCTTCTTCTTCCGTATCGAACGCAAGGATCGACAGTACGGGGCCAAATATTTCCTCTCGCGCGATACGCATATCGTTTTGAACGTCCGCGAAGACCGTTGGCCGGACAAAGTAGCCCCGATTGAAACCTTCTGGCCGACCTACACCACCGATGACCAGACGGGCACCTTCGTCAATTCCCGCTTGTATCAGATCTTGAACCTTGTCGAATTGAGACTTCGAGACGAGAGGCCCGATGTGCCGTCCTTCCTGGTCCGGCATCCCGACCGCAGTATTTTCCGCGGTCTCGCGTGCAATTTCTACGGCCTCGCCATAGACGGAACGCTCTACCAACATGCGCGTCGGCGCATTGCAGGACTGGCCAGTGTTGTTGAAACAATGGGCCGAACCACGGCGTACCGCCTTCTGAACATCGGCATCGCTGAAAACAATATTGGCACCCTTGCCGCCAAGCTCCAAAGCCACCCGCTTTACCGTATCGGCCGCCGCCTTGGTCACCGAAATACCTGCCCGGGTGGACCCAGTGAAGCTCATCATATCGATGTCAGGATGGCGGCTCATCGCGCCGCCTACTGTTGGTCCGTCACCATGTACGAGATTGAAAACACCGGCGGGAAACCCCGCCTCATCCATCATCTCGGCAAATAGGATTGAAGAGATAGGGGCAATTTCGGACGGCTTGAGGACAACGGTGCAACCGACGCCGACGGCCGGGACGACCTTCAGCGTGACTTGGTTCATCGGCCAGTTCCACGGCGTGATAAGGCCGCATATTCCGACAGGCTCGTAGATGATGTGCTCCTCCTGCGCGTCGTCCCGGAGCGAATGCTCGAACTTGAAGGACTTGAGTGCGCGAATGAACGCCTTGATATGGCCGAGACCCGCGGCCGCCTGCGCATTGACCGCCAGTGACATCGGCGCGCCCATTTCGGCCGAAATAGCCTCAGCGATCTCGTCGGACCGAGATTTATAGATTTCTGCCAGGGCTTCGAGTTTGGCCAGCCGTTCCTCGTGAGGTGTTTCGCTCCACGCCGGAAAAGCAGCGCGGGCAGCGGTGACTGCGCGATCGACATCCACCTCGGAGCCCAAGGATATCACTGCAAAGGCCGTTTCGTCGGCCGGATTGATGACTTCAAGCTCGCGATTGACGCTCGGCGCGACCCACTGACCGTCAATATAGAATCCTGTTTCCATTTGCATAAATCCTCACAGAGTTTGACAATTACACACAACATGCCGACACAGGCCAATCGTCCGCGTTGATCTAGCTGCGGACAATTCCCAAGTCACTATATCCGCGACCCCGCATTTCGGCGAGCGCGAATACGCAAGCGATACTTTCTTCACTGCGCAGACATCGGTTGCGAAACGGGGTCCAAAGTCCCCTTCAGTCCGGACACGAAGGAGGCGATCCCGGAAGATCTTATGGGTTTGTATGGCTTGGCCGATTGGCGGCAAAGCCGTTTGACCGTGTTGACCGCATCGTGGCTGATGCAGTCAGTCGGGATAACTACGATGTCCGTCGTCGCGACTGCGCGGGCAAGTTCGCTAATCGATCTTTCAAGTCCATCATCGTGGTGATTCAGTGCGCCGTTCCAAACCTCAACTAGCGAACGTGATCGATGAGCAATTTGCGGGCGGGCACCCACGTAGAGGATGTGGCAGCCTTCGAGATCGAACGGTCCATCGACGCATTCGGTAGTCTCAACTCGTAACGACGCGAGCTCCAATGACTCATTTTCCTTGTGCAACGCGTCGACGAGTTCCGCGTACCTCTTGTTGGATAACTTAAGTTCGGCGATTACCCCTGCCGAGGCCGCGACTTTCTCCCTCAAATGTCCCCATTCCGTTTCAAGTAATAACGTATCCGGGGCGCTGCACTGGATCGCGTCCTCAGCCTTTCGATCGATCAGCTCGCTTCTGGACCGTAGCTCCCCAGCTTGTTGTTGTAATTTTTGGATCTCCTGATTTTTCTTTTGCAGGCGTTCGATATTTCGACGCCGCTGTCGCAATAAATTTTTGGGGGACCGAACCTGTTCCTCCTCTAGCGACTGAATCTTACGAATATCCGCCCGGTTTGAAGCGCCGACGATATGCGAGATCATATGGACTTTCGCACATGCGCGCTCCAAGAGGTCGTAAGAGACGCAGGGATGACTAAGGAGGACCCAGCAGGAACTTGGAATGTCCCCTGCCTCGAGCGCTTCCGTCCAGACGCGTTCAAGCTCTTCGGTCGTCTTCAAAGGGCGCGACTTCCTTACCGCAGTTGCATAACGGCGATTCAAAAGCCTGTTTAACATTTTTGCCGTCTTGTTCGGCTCACTCGCTTGTTGGGTAAAGAATTCATGGATTTGATAGTCGGCAGGAAACACCGACTTAGATTTTAGCGACAACATTCTAGCAAGGCCGCGAAGATCGCCAAGTGACAAGCAGGTGCCGATAACGGAGCAGTGCCACCCTCTGGGTAATCCCCAGATTGGACGCCGTTTCCCAGAAGTCTTGTAGTCTCTTTCTCGTTGTCCACATACTTGGCACATTCCAGGTCACCTGACGTCTCTGACGGCCGTTATTCAGCCGCGTGAGCGATCGTTTGAGCGGGGCTCGCCTCGGCCTCACAATCACAGTTTACCAGCGAAAGCATATGGGAAACGCCTTCCAAGCGACGCTGTTCCAATCCGATCCACAAACGTGTGAAACGACCTTCGTTGGGACAGCAGACGCTACGGCCCTTGAATTCCGAAAGCCGGCGGTCAGTCCGGTCTTTTAAACGTTTCAATACGAAATCGGCGGTCTTTACGTCAGCCGGGTCGAGAAAATAAATTTGTATCGCTTCCGCCGCATATGACACCGCATGCCCGAGATCACCAGGTTCAGCCCTTATTAAGCCCAAGAGCGCGCCTTCTCCCTTGGGTGTCAGGATCAAGGTCGGTTCCACGGCCTCTGGTTCAGCGATCTGCAGGTTTCCCACATCTAAATTTCGCTTGATCGCACCTTCGATCACACTCACGGTGGGCCGCCAAAGGTCCGGGATCAATGACTGCAGGACATTTACGACACGGGTCACAGAAACAGGTCCCTGCCGGGATACACCCAAGAGAGCCAGATCCGTCATTTCACGGGCGGTCATTCAGCAAGCCTCCTTAAATAACGGTGAAAAAAATTTCGAATGCGTCTTAATTGCGTAGTAGCCGATCGAGATTATTTTTGCAATTGCGAATTATTATTAACTGTGTGGATGGCCGCCGCCAATTCTCTTTGGCCCGCACCCTTCAGCAGGTTGCAAAAGTTCGGCATTCAGAATTGCATGTAAAAGAGACCGCAAGTGGATGTAGCGCAACCGGCCTACAATATTGTTGCGAAGATAGAGGGAGAACACACGAGAATGGACATCCGGTTCGACGACCGTCTTGTTCTGGTAACAGGCGCAGGACAGGGGATCGGCCGCGCGACCGCGGAATATTTCAAGACGGCGGGCGCGCGACTACATCTTCTCGACATCAATGAGACAGCACTAGCGTCAAATGCCTCAGATATCGGTGCCACCTATAGCACCGTAGACCTTGGCGATCGCACGGCGGTAACGGCGGCCATCACGAACATCGAAGCCAATTATGGACCTGTCGAAGTCCTCGCGAGTGCCGCCGGCGGTGTGCGGGGACAGGTTGGCCAACCGATCTCGAACGTTGCCGAAGGGGAATGGCGTGATGTTTTCGCCGCAAATGTCGACGCCGCCTTCTGGCTTGCCCAGGCGATCGGGCCGGGGATGGTCGCACGCCGCCGCGGGCGGATTGTGTTCGTCGCGTCGGGTGCAGGTCTCCGTCCTAGCCGAACCGGCATTCAAGCCTATACAGCGGCTAAACACGCACTGGTGGGATTGACCAAGCAATTATCCTGGGAGTTCGGGCCCGCGGGCGTAACGGTGAACGCCGTCGCCCCAGGCTTCGTGCTGTCCAATCCCGCAAGCCGACAACAATGGGACAGCTACGGTGTGGAGGGGCAAGAACGCCTCATAGAAGGCCTCCATACCAAGCGACTTGGTACCGCTGAAGATATCGCGACGGCAATCCTATTCCTGGCGAGTGACGCGGCCGGATGGATAACTGGTCAAGTTCTCTCCGTCGATGGCGGAAGGTCATGAAGAGACCGATACTCACATCCAGAAAAAATGTGGTCATCGTAAATCCCGAGGCTAACGCAATCAGCCCGCTCCGCACGGGCAGGGAAAGTATGAAGCTAAAGTTCAACAACTAAAGGAGTAGGTACACATAAACTGTCTCATCACCAACACGATGTCCTATTCGAGTATAATTGTCTAAGTTTGAAGAGAGTGCTGCTCAATTCAACTATTCAGGAGCATCACGATTATAAAAAATATTGTCATATCTCTAACCCAAAACATGGATGGTTGTCGTCCTCGGTACTTTTCGAACCACCAATACAGAAGGTGAAATTGCGTCCAGCAATAAACAAACCAAAAACTGTCCCTCCAGCTTTAAGTCACAAAAACGGCAATTAGCGAATGCGTTATGTTATCGGTATAAGACACGCCAAGTTCAAAAATCGTAATCTTAGTCTATCTGCCCGGCGACACTTGGATGAATCCCGGATATTTTTCAGCAGGCATCGCACAGAAATATGGAAAGGAGGGCGTCGTTAGTGTCGGATTCATTCGGCCAGGTTTGTCGGCAATGGCGGTATCCATTCGACGGGCTGGACCTGGAAAAACTTAGGCAGCAACACCCATCACAATGCCGATACGTTCGCGGCGGCCGCAGAAGCTCTGAAATAGTTCAAAGCGCGGAAGGTCATATTGGCAGACCGCTCGGAAGGTGCTTCGGTCTCGGCTATAGTGTTGGGTCGGTATCCCAGTCTGATTTGTGGTGTCGTCCTTGGTGGATGTCCATGCAA
>DJKK01000272.1:0-4113 GCA_002434595.1 Alphaproteobacteria bacterium UBA6544
GACAGGCCGGTCAGGCCTTCGGGTGTTTCGGGGCCAAAACAATCCCGCGCCGCCTCGACGGCCATCGTTACTGAATCCTCGTCCCAATTGCACATCGCGCGCTCGCCTTTCGAATAGGCTTTTAGCGCGGGATTGAACCAAGAATTGGCCTCAACCGCTGCACTGCGCTGAAGACGTTTACGCGGAATGTATGCGCCGTAAGAAACTATGCCAACCATGGCAAGGACTCCCGAGAAATCACAAAATACGGATTGTCGCTATGATTTTGATGAACCTACCCTCAGCATTATGGGTGTCAAGTTGCTCCGCCATTAGCATAATTTAAGTGATTTGTGACTATCGTTACTTTTAGAGTGAGCGGTCGGATCGGGTGGCCGCTTGACTTCACTCCCAGAGCTAGCGCGGGCGACGGAGAATCCGATTTCAGTTTTAGTCCTCGAGTGGGTTTCAAAGGCGCGACATGAAATCCGGATGACGGAGGGCAAATTTTATTGCTTACATTCAAGTGGGATGTCAGCGTGGGAGCTACGCAGGATTTGGCAATTTCACGCGGTGTTGAATTCGCTACCTTAAGGTAGCGCAGTGTTCGATACCTATGGTCACCTGGTCTTATGTAACAGTAGCTTCAAGAAGCTAAACCCCGATCTCGCGTGGAAGACCAAACCCGGAAAGTCATATGATGGAGTGGTACGCAACCATGTTGCAAATGGCCCTATTTTTGAAGCCGTTGGACGGGAGGAGTCGCATCCCCGCGAACGGTCGGCGATTCACCATATTCCAAGAAATGATTGTATGCGCTCTCAGCGGCACGACGGTCGATGGCTTATGCTGCGCAAGCAACGCTTGTTGGATGGAAGCACGTTTCTTGTAAATACCGATCTGACGATTCTGATGGAACGCAAATGGGCATTCGAGATCAAGAAAGCGAGAGCACAACACGCGAACCGGGTGAAGTTTCAGTTCCTAGCAAAATGAGCCATGAACTTCGCACTCCGCTGTATGCGATTATCAAATTTTCAGGGCTGCTATCTTCACCGTGCGTCGCTTCCTCTATGCTCTGGGAAAGGCGGATGGATTATGCGGTCAGTATTTTTGGGCGGCCCACCATCTGTTGTATTTGATCAACGGCATTCTGGATATATTGAAGATAGAAAGCGTTGAATAAAGGCGTCGGCCTGCTTTTGTCGATCTCCGAGACTTGATTTGCTCGACCATCAAGTCGATGCAGCCACGCGCCGATTTTTTGGTGGCGCTTCGATTGATTTTCCAGCCGTCGTCCCTGCGGAGGGTTGAGCTAGGCAACAGCGAAACGGTTGGCCCGGCGGCGCATTTCCGCAGCGATCATCAGATTCGCAACGTTAAATGCGATAGCATTGATGAAGGCCGCGTCATAGGAGCCGGTGAGGTCATAAATGGCGCCGGCAAGCCATCCGCCCAAAGCCATGCCGAACAGTGTAAAGAAGAGAGCCATGCCAATGCGCCATCCTGCATCAGCCGCTTTGAAAAAGGTGCGTATAATGATTGTATAGGATGGAACTATGCCACCCTGTGACAGGCCGAATAGCGCTGCGATCAGGTACAGAGATGTGAGACTCTTGAACGGTAGATAGAGACACAGCGCCAGTAACTGAAATCCTGACCCAAGCAAGAGCGTATTTAGGCCGCCAATTCTATCGGAAATAGCGCCCGAAACGACCCGGCTGATAATGCCGCAACCAAGAGCGATCGTTCCCATCCATGCCCCGTGTATGGCTTCGAATCCGAGATCCGTTATATAGGCGATGATATGGACCTGTGGGACCGCCATGGCAACGCAGCATCCGATGCCCGCTAGGCATACGCAGCTCTGCAGCATGTTAGGGGCCATTCCAAGCGGACGCTCTTTTGGGTTCGTTCCGTCCACAGCGCTGACCTCATTTTCGAATGGTGCGCGCTTGTAGAGAATGGTGGCGAGGACCGGCATGACAAGAACGCAAAAGACTGCGAGCGTCTCGTATGCCCCGCGCCAGCCGCCTGTATTTACCATATTCTGGATCACCGGCATCCAGATGGCACCGGCGAGATAATTGCCGCTGATCACGATGCCGACGGCAATGCCCCTTCGGCGCACGAACCAATGCGAAGTGTCGGCAACAAGCGGCGCAAATGTGACAGCGCTGCCAAGCATGCCAATCATCAATCCCTGCACGACGCAAAGCTGCCATAGCGTTTCGGCTTGGGAAGCGAAGGCGAATCCGGCTGCCAACATAAAACTGCCGGACATTGCCGGCCAGAAGACGCCGATACGATCGGATATTCTACCGAGAAGAATGCCTCCGACGCCGTACCCGAGCATCGTCAACGTGTACGCGATCGAGGCTGCGCCACGGCCCGTGCCGAACTCAACCGCCAACGGCTTGAGAGAAACCACCATTGCATACATTCCCGAGCCACCGATGGTCATTAGTGCGAGCGATGCGAACAGTCGCACAACCGGATAGATAGACGATTCTTGCTGCATTCTAAGAGGCTGAGGTAAGTGTCGGCGGTATCACGAGGTCCCCCGGTTTTTGGTGGATGATGACTTCCGTACCCAGGTAGGCTTCCATCAGGGCCAACCCCACCTCGTCGGCGATCGCGTGTGCGTCCAGTATTTTAATATCGCCGTCTATTTCAAGATGCAATTGGATGAAGTCGGTACCAATTCGACAACTTCGTGTTTTAGCCCGATTTGTCGGATTTTTTCGCTCTCCGTATCAGGCAACTCCCGGTCTATGAGCATATTGAGAGAATTGTGTACGATCCGATAGGCGCTACAGATAATGTAAAAGGCGATAGCGGCGCCGAATATTGGATCGGCCATTACCCAGTCGAGTTCGCTGACCAGCAGAATGGCGACGATCACAGCCATCTTCAATAGCAGGTCTACCTGATAATGCAGCGACTCAGCGCCGATGGCGATTGAGCCCGACTTTACGATGGCCCAACGTTGGAATATGACGAGGGAAATAGTCAGACCGATCTACATCAACATCACGGAGATGCCGATTTCTCCCTTCTCGATCGGTCTAGGGTCCAACCCACGTGCGTCGGCTTCAAATAACAAAAGAACCGCTGAGCCCACGATGAACGCGGATTTAGCCAGCGCGGTAAGGGCTTCGACTTTCCCATGTCCGAATCTGTGTTCGTGGTCCGGCAGCTGGTGAGAGTGCTGGATCGCCAGCAAGGTTACAACGCGGGCGATGGCGTCCAACAGCGAACCGACAAGAATCGAAAGAACGGCGACAGAACCCGTGATGAGCCGCGTGGAAGTTTTCGCCACGATCAGGATTAGTGCAACGGTGACGGAGGCGTAACTTGCGAGTCGCATGGCGCGACGCGCTTCTGATTGATCGAGGACCTCGGGATTGAACTCACTCACGGGAAAAGCCGTTCTGTCCGCCAGTTCGTCCCTTCTTTTTGATAAATGAGCCGTTCATGGAGACGGAACTGACCTTCGTTCCAGAACTCATATCGATCCGGAACGACGCGGAAACCGGACCAGAATGGCGGGCGGTCCACCTTTGAAATACCGAACTTCGCGGTATATTGCGCCACGCGTTTCTCGAGATCGAACCGGCTCTCCATCGGAGAGGATTGATCGCTCGCCCAAGCACCGATTTGCGCGCCACGGTCCCGGCTGGAGAAGTAATCATCCGCCTCTTCATCTGTCACCGGTTCTGCAATGCCTTCGATGCGAAGTTGTCGGTTCAGAGATTTCCAATGAAATAGCAGGGCAACATACGAATTGGCAGTAATTTCAACGCCCTTGCGGCTGCTTAGGTTCGTGTAGAACACAAAACCGTGTTCGTCGGCATGCTTCAAAAGCACCATTCGAGTCGACGGTCGACCGTCTGGAGCGACGCTCGCAACAGACATGGCTTCAGGAAGGGAATCTTCGTTACCCTTTGCCTTCTCGAACCAATCATGGAACAGCGAAGCCGGGTCTAGCGCATTTTCCATCATTGCCGTGCCTTTCAAAGGGATCGCGCCAATCGCCGAAAACAAGCCTGCGGGCGTTTAAATGGAGAAAAACAATCCTTATCTGTGTATAAACCGGGTTAGCGCGAATTTTGCAATGCGCCTAGCAGTTGA
>DJKK01000272.1:4509-6280 GCA_002434595.1 Alphaproteobacteria bacterium UBA6544
AACCGAATTATCGCCATAATTGCGATGACCGTTTTCTTTGCGGCATGCGCGGAGCGCGGTATTGGCCAGAAAGAGGGCGCTGGAACACTGGTCGGCGCCGGACTGGGCGCGTTGGCCGGCTCACAAATCGGTAAGGGCAAGGGGCAACTCGCCGCGGTTGCGATCGGTACGCTCTTAGGCGCATTCGCAGGTAATGAGATCGGCAAGTCACTCGATAAGGCCGACCAAGCGGAGCTTGCCCGTGCGGGCGAAGAAGCCCGGACGGCGCCGATTGGCAAGACGATCAACTGGAGTAATCCCGATTCGGGTAATTCCGGCACCGTGACCCCCGTACGCGAAGGGCGGCACGCCGGATCCGGGAATTATTGCCGTGAATTTAAACAGACGGTGACAATCGACGGACGCACCGAAGACGCTTACGGAGTCGCTTGCCGCCAGCCCGACGGAAGCTGGAAGATAACGAGCTGACGCATCCTGTGAGTTTGCGCTTGAACGTCTGGGCGGCGGCACGGACGATGGTTTGTTGCCCTGTAGTGCATTACGGGCATATTTACGGACAGATATGAGAGATCCATACGACATACTTGGTCTAGGTCGTGCGGCGAGCGACGACGACGTCAAACGTGCCTACCGGAAAATTGCCAAGGAAACCCATCCCGATATGCATCCGGGAAACGCCGTCATGGAGCAGCGTTTCAAAGAAGCCACAACAGCGTACGACTTGCTTTCCGATAAGGAGAAGCGCGGGCAATACGATCGTGGTGAAATCGACGCCGAAGGAAAACCGAAGGGCGGATTCGCCTTCAATCAAGCGAATCCCGGAAGTGCAGGCGGTTTCGGTTTCCGGGGCGCCGGTATGGAAGATATCTTCTCGGACCTCTTTCGCGGCGCGCGGCGTGCGGGTGTCGGGCAAATTCCCGGCGCTGATGTCCGCTATACGGTGCGTATCGACTTCTTGGCCTCAGCAAAAGGTGTGCGCCGTCAGATAAGCCGTCACGACGGAAAATCGCTTAACGTGAACATTCCCGCCGGCACGGAGAACGGCCAGACGCTTCGATTGAAGGGTCAGGGTCTGTAGGGCAAGAACGGCGGTGTTGCGGGCGATGCCTATGTCGAAGTCTTGGTCGACCCGCATCCGTTCTTCAAGCGTGAGAAGTCCGATATTGAACTTGAGCTGCCGATCTCGATCGATGAAGCGATCCTCGGAGCCAAGATCAAGGTGCCGACCGTCGATGGACCAGTGACGGTAACCGTGCCGCCTAATTCGAGTTCCGGCACCCGTTTGCGCCTGAAGGGACGTGGCGTGCCCGCGCCGCGCGGCGGCGGCAATGCCGGGGATCAATACGTTCGGCTGAAGATTATCCTGCCGGAAGAACGGGACGACCAGCTTGAGGAGTTCGTCCGGAATTGGGCGCAGACCAACAATTTCGATGCGCGTCGCAAAGCGGGAATGGAATAGGCCTCAATAACTACCTAGCCAACCGAGGCCGATCCAGGCGAGGAATCGTGCCTTGCGCGCGGATGCAGGCGGTTATTAGTCAAAATTGGCGGACACAAGTACGATCAAATCCGCAGCGCTGTTGGTTGCAAGCAGGGATTCCGTGGGCTTCGATGTAACCCTTTCGAATTCCACGCTAAGCGCGGTGACAATTTCGCTGTACCGATGCTGCGAAACCATATCACCGACCTGCGGCACGAAATTCTTGGAAATGCAGGATTGGATGACGACCTGCATTTCGTCGAAAGCCGGGAACGTTGAAAAGATCACGCA
>DJKK01000272.1:6668-9102 GCA_002434595.1 Alphaproteobacteria bacterium UBA6544
CGCGAACAGTACATTCATCGCTGATAAAGCGTTTGCCGGTGTAGGCAAGAAAACCGAAATGTCGTCCCCAGGCCGATTCGTCAGCGGTTTTCGATTAATCCGTCACTAGCAAAATTCCAGTTGCTGCTCTTTTTATGATAGATTGAACGAATCGTATTGGAAATCGCGGCTTTCGTTGACCGAGGCGACGATCCGTGTAGGATGACGCGAAGTTGCTACTGCGGCTTTATATGTCGATTTTAAACACGTTTAACCTGGGTTATGGAGAGCAGCGAATGACCGACGCGCAACCGCTGATGCAAGGCAAGAAGGGCCTCATCATGGGCGTCGCGAACGACCGTTCGATCGCGTGGGGGATCGCGAAAGCGATGGCGTTGCATGGAGCGGAACTCGCATTTACCTATCAAGCCGAGGTTTTGGAACGCCGGGTCCGTCCGCTTGCCGAATCATTAGGCAATTGCCCTTTAATTCAGTGCGACGTTACGGATGACGCGAGTTTGGATGCGACATTCGAGCAGCTTGGAAACATATGGGATTCGTTGGATTTTGTTGTTCACGCAATTGCGTTTTCAGACAAGAACGAACTGACAGGCAAATACCTCGACACGAGCCGAGCGAATTTCGCCCTTACGATGGATGTCTCTTGTTATTCCTTTACCGCCGTGGCGCAGCGCGCCGCAGCAATGATGCCCGATGGCGGTAGCATGGTGACCCTTACATACTACGGCGCGGAACGCGTGATGCCGCACTACAACGTCATGGGCGTCGCGAAAGCCGCGCTTGAGGCGAGCGTGCGCTATCTTGCCGTTGATCTTGGAGATAGGGGCATTCGTGTAAATGCGATTTCCGCGGGACCGATCAAGACTTTGGCGGCGTCCGGCATTGGCGATTTCCGCTATATATTGAAGTGGAATGAGCTAAACTCGCCGCTTCGCAGGAATGTTGGCCTCGATGAGGTCGGTGGTGCTGGGCTTTATTTGTTGAGTGACCTTGGCTCGGGTGTTACCGGTGAAGTGCATCATGTCGATTGCGGTTACCATACGGTTGGCATGGTGGCTGTCGACGCGGCTGAAGAAGTGGGCGAACTGCTCTCCAGCATCAAACCTCGATCCTAAGTTCCCGCCATGTCTCATAACGGCTTTGGCCATTTGTTCCGCGTTACGACTTGGGGCGAGAGCCATGGACCCGCGATCGGTGTCGTCGTCGATGGCGTGCCCCCGCGTATTCCGCTGCAGGAAGCTGACATTCAGGTCTACCTCGATAAACGTCGGCCCGGGCAATCACGACACACGACACAGAGGCGCGAGCCAGATGAGATTAAGATACTGTCCGGTGTCTTTGAGGGCGTCACGACAGGTACTGCCCTGAGTATGGTGATCGAGAATGTCGACCAGCGCTCGCGCGATTATTCCGAAATCAAGGATAAGTTTCGCCCGGGGCATGCTGATTACACCTACTGGAACAAGTACGGCATCCGCGATTATCGCGGCGGGGGCAGATCATCTGCTCGCGAGACAGCCATGCGTGTCGCTGCGGGTGGCGTTGCACGAAAGATTCTCGGAGAAGCCATTTCCATCCGCGGAGCCTTGGTTCAGATCGGTGACCGGAAGATTGATCGCGCCCAATGGGATTGGGAGGAGACGTCAAAGAACGATTTTTGGTCTCCCGATCCGGAAGCGGCGAAAGACTGGGAGTCGATGATGGACGCGGCGCGCAAAGCGGGTTCCTCACTTGGCGCTGTGATTGAGGTTGTTGCCTCTGGCGTACCAGTTGGTTTGGGCGCGCCTGTGTACGGAAAGCTAGATGCCGACCTTGCCAGTGCGATGATGGGTGTCAATGCGGTGAAAGGCGTGGAGATTGGCGCCGGGTTTGGAGCGGTGACACTTTCTGGCGAAGAGAATGCCGACGAAATGCGCATGGGCAACGACGGCGAGGTCGAGTTTCTGTCGAACAGCGCGGGCGGTGTTCTCGGTGGTATTTCGACTGGCCAGGATGTGGTGGTCCGCTTTGCCGTAAAACCGACAAGTTCGATCTTGTCGCCTCGACGTACCGTGACGACGGCTGGCGAGAATACGGAAATTTCGACTAAAGGACGCCATGATCCCTGCGTCGGCATCCGCGCCGTCCCAGTCGGCGAGGCAATGATGGCCTGTGTCTTGGCGGATCACCTGCTGCGGCACCGGGCGCAAGTTAGAGACAATTGATTGAGCGATCACCAAGCGACGAGTGATGCGGAAATGTCCGTTCTCGACGGCTTCACGGCATCGCTTAATGCGAATAAAAAACCCATGGCAACTTGGTAATGAGTGTGTCAGTAACTTCAATTGAGTATAAAATTGTCTTGTGAAGAATGCCCAAAAGTAGAAGTTAGTTGGCAGAATATTCTGACAATAAATTAAATAATTAATAATTATTTATAAAATAAAATTAATTT
>DJKK01000192.1 GCA_002434595.1 Alphaproteobacteria bacterium UBA6544
AGGCGATAATCAAGACCGAGACGGCCGCAACCAAACCGTTGGCGAAGGCCGGTGACGGACCGAAGAATGACCATCCTAGGAAGGCGATTGCGGCGGCGGCAATCACTGACGGTACAAAATATCCGGCGACGTTGTCCGCGATGCGTTGGATTGGCGCACGGCTGCGTTGGGCCTGAACGACGGTTGCGCCAATTCGTGAGAGGACGGTTTCGGCACCGACAGTCTCGGCTTGCACGGTCAAGCTGCCGAGGCCGTTGATTGTTCCGCCGACGACGGATGAACCGACGGATTTTTCTACGGGTATGGCTTCTCCTGTTACCATTGATTCGTCGATCGCGCTCGCGCCGTCCACCACAACACCGTCGGTCGGTACGCGTTCACCCGGTAAAACCCTTAGAATATCTCCCACAACGAGGGCCTCAGCGGGGACCTCTTGTTCTATGCCGGCCGCAATGCGCCGTGCGGTTTTTGGCGATAGGTCCATCAAGAGCCGTATCGCAGTACCTGTGCGTCCGCGCGCCCGCATTTCCATAACCTGTCCAAGCAGCACCAAAGAGATGATTACTGCAGCGGCCTCAAAGTAGAGACCGGGGCTCCCGTCGTTGGTCCGAAACTGAGCGGGGAAGAGTTCCGGCGTAAAGAATGTGAGCAGACTGAAAAGATAGGCCGTTGCGACACCGAGTGCGATCAGTGTGAACATATTTGGCCGCCAGGGTACAAATGAGCGCCAGCCGCGTTCGAAGATTGGATATCCGGCCCAGATAACAACTGGTGTTGAAAAGACGAATTGAAGCCATCCACTCCAAGGCGGCGCTACGATTCCGTGTAAGTACGGAAGATGCTCTGACATCGCGATGATGAATACCGGTAGGGCGAAGAGCGCGGCTATGTAGAAGCGGCGGCTCATGTCTTTCAGTTCGTGATCGTCTGCCTCTGCATTTAACGGGTTTGCTGCCTCCAGTGCCATGGCACAACTGGGGCAGATACCCGGCGTTGCGCTCCATACATCCGGACACATTGGGCAAATATATCCGGTCGTATGGTTGGTCGAAGGTGCAGTTGGTTGTTGGGGACCATTTTTGAGATGGGTCTCTGGGTCGGTCGCGAATTTGCTCTCACACCCGGTGCTGCAGAAGTAATAGATCACTCCCGCGTGTTCGCGCGCCGGGGGGGGCGGTTGGCGGTTTGGGTTAACCGTCATGCCACATACAGGGTCGATGCTAGAGGTTGCCTCGGTAGTTTTCATAATTTCCTGGCATCCAGGTACGGATTTTCCAGAATTAGATAGTCTCTACAGTAACTGTAGGGTCAAGCGTGAGAGGTTTATGCGTGTCAGTTGAGTGGTGGTGCGATTTCCGCCATTGCGGCCTCAATATCACCTTCTATGAATAGTCGCTTATTCGGAACGCCGGCTGCATCCGCGGCCTGCATGTCCGTTTCCTTATCGCCGATCATGAAACTGCGCGAGAGGTCAATGGGCCATTCCTCCATAGCGCGCAGAAGCATGCCGGGTTTGGGTTTTCGCCAATTGCGATATTTTTGAAACTCATCTCCGCCAAAATCCGGATGATAGGGACAGTAGTAGAACGCATCGATGTGGGCGCCCTTACGTCGCAGTGTTTCGTTGATGTAGGTGTGCAGCGCCTCTACCTCGCTGGTCCGGTAGAGGCCACGCGCAACGCCTGCCTGATTGGTGACAACGAAGACATAGTACCCTAGGTCATTCAGCCTCTTGATTCCCCTGTCTGCACCTTCCATCCATTGGTATTCCTCGCGTCGCCAGACATAACCGGTATCGTGATTTATGATACCGTCACGGTCGAGAAACGCTGCGGGACGGCGTTGCCAGTCAGGCATGAGAGACTGAGCACGGTTCAGGTCCTCGGGAACCCCAATATCGATAAAAGCGCCGTCGTAGGCGGAAGCAGCAAGGCGGCCGTGCCCAGCAAGTTCCGGGAAAACTTGTGATTCAATGGAGACAACACCATCTTTCAATTCGTCGACGATCGACCGGTGCAGCCAATAAACACCCGCATTGATCAAGCCTTCGCCGCCCTTGGATTTTTCGTCGAACTTCAACACCCGCTCGCCTTCGAGCGAGATGTGTCCGTAACGTGCGGTGTCCGCAACATGTCGCAATGCGATATGTGCGGTGTTTTCTTGGTTTGCTGTAAGGTCTAGCAAGTTGAAATCAAAATACGAATCACCGTTTAGCAGAAGAAACCGCTCGTCCAGAAGGTTTCGCGCATAGCGCAGAGCGCCTCCTGTCCCCGCTGGAGGTACGTCCGAGACGAAGTCGACCTGAACATTCGGGTTAGAATGCGTATGGAAATGCTGGCGATAGTGCGATTCGTGCGGTCCGACGAGAAGCACGATGTGTTCGACACCATGACGGGTTAGGTGCTTGAGGAGGTATTCAACGAATGGCTGACCTCCGACCTTCAACAATGGCTTTGGTGTATTGGCGGTCAATGCGCCGAGGCGCGTTCCCATTCCGCCCGCCAGAATGACGGCCTGTCTCAACATGGATCACCCCTCGGAATGGCGCGTCGCATTGGTGATAAGTAATGAGATAAATCTCCAAAGTGCGATGTAAGTATGTCTTGGGTTTCTGGAGAATCTTTGGGCAGTTTCTCTTTCAAAACTTCTAAGAAACGGTACATCTCATCGACGTGTTCCAGTGACTGCGCCTCCACGGCCTTCCATACAGGATGATCTTCATTCTCGTCCGGGCTTCGAAAGATCCGAAAGGGTTGCTTCAGGAATTTGCGATGTGCGCGATTTGTTTCCGCTAGTACAAAATGGGCAAGCCGATTTTTTGAAAGTGTGCATGTAGTCTGAGCCGCCCTGAGATAGTCCTCTGTCGTTACTTTTAAGACAATCGCCTGGTTTGAGTTTTCAGGAATGACAGCTCTTCCGGATGTGGCGGTCAGGTTTAGAGCGTAGTCGTAATCGATTGTACTGTCGAAGCGGCGACAATCCGCTCGTGGACGCAAGGCAAGTGTATAAGGAAAGAACGCGCGTGCCAGCCATCCGAATTGATCGGCGGGCCAAAAAATTGCGGTCGGATAGGTGCAGAACTCGGGCGAATTCACGAAAAAGCTTTGTGAGACCGGATGGAGAATTTGCGGGAACCGATCGCATAGACGCCAAGCGGAGAGGCCACCGGGGCCAGAATTGGCAATTTGTTCAGGCAATTCAATGGACGCTTCAAGCGAGAGGCGCAACAAGGGGATCAGGACGGCATCGGCTCCAGCATCCATCCGGGCCTGGGCATAGCTGAGGCTTCCGTTCGAGATAAAGAGATCTTGATTAATGATAAACAAGGTTTCCTGGTCGCCTGACACGAGGGATTTATCGATCGCGTGAAACTGAATGCGCCTGTCGATCTCATGCTTGATGGCGCTTCCGCTCAGGCCAGTGACGGATTTTTCGATGGTCTCTCCGTCGACTATCGTCTCGTCAAAAATATGAAAGTAGCAATCCGCGTATTGCTCGAGAGGGCGGCAGATATTTCGGAAATAATGATAAGAGGCGCGATCTGTGTAGATCAGCAGTCGGACGGGTCGCTGTTTTGTGAGTGCCGGCAGATTTTGATCGCTAAGCAAGCAAGGGAGCGTGAATGCGGCGAACTTATCGATGAACGATTTGTCCCAAGCGACGATCGCAATGTTCGTTATACGGGACATAGCTGACATGTCAGGATGGCGAATTTGCCTTGTACCAGCGGAGTGTCGCTTCGATGCCGGCATCGAAAGTGGTCGATTTTTCCCAGCCAATCGCGTGCTTCGCTAATGCGCAATCAAGAAATAGGGATGTCTTGATCGTCGGCTTGCTACGGTCGAATTCGATTGTGAGATCGCGGCCAGATGCCGAGACGATCCTTTTTACGACGTCTTTAACCGCGAAGGCCTCGCCGTAGCCGATGTTATACAGCCCAAAGGGCTCATCTTGGTGTGCTATTGCGTTCTCGACACAATCGACAAGATCGTCGACGTATAGGAGGTCACGGGCCTCTTCGCCTTCTCCCCAAACAACGATTCGCCCGTCTTGCGCCGTCATCGTCTTTCTAACAGTCGCGCCAAACATATGTGATCGCTCAAGGTCGAATTTGTCGTGGGGCCCATATATGTTTGAATGTCGCAGAACGGTGTATTTCGTGCGGCCAAGACCCGCGTAAAATTCCGCCATCTTTTCGAGATAAACTTTCGTCCAGCCGACCCCAAAATACTGCGGCGCGATCTCGCCGGTAAAGTCAGTCTCACGCAGCGCGGTTTCACTACTTTGATACATGACCGTACAACTAAAGAAGATGACATGCTTCACGGTATGATCGTAGGCAGCACGAAACAGATGCGAATTCATCACTGCGTTATCCGCCGTGTGAATATAGGGTCGGTTGACGATGTCGCCGGCCCCCGAGGTTGTAGCGGCGGCCTGAACCACCACATCGATATTTCGCAAGGCATGGGAGACATCCGATTCTCTTGTGAGATCGGCCTCAATCCATTTCACATTGGGACAGTCGAAGCGAGAACTCTTATGTTCAATAGCCAAGAGTTCGATGTCGGGCTGTCGGGATAGCCTCTCGACGACGTTGCGACCAATAAAGCCGGTGGCGCCACACACTAGGATGCGTCGTGTTGCCATTATTCGTGCGCCTTCATGAATTCCTCTACGATGTCGCGTGTGCTTCGAGCGAGTTCGGGCAGGACCGACCGGGCTTTT
>DJKK01000091.1 GCA_002434595.1 Alphaproteobacteria bacterium UBA6544
AAAATTAAAAATTTAATACAAAAATCACTAAAATTATAAATAAAAATAATTTATATTATTATAATCGATAAAATTTAATAAATGAAATTCCCTCCTGGTCTTCTCAATCAAAGATTTTGCATTGAAAAAAATGCGAGTTGGATTTTCCGTTCGCCGGGAGTGATGGAGAAATTCTTGGTGCCTTTGCACTCGCAAAATTGGAAAGTGCCAACAAGACCGTTTTTCAGATTAGGCTAGGTGATCCCCGACAGCATTACAGAATTCCGTCGTCGTCGCGCTGCCCCCTTGATCGGGCGTCAGCCGATCTTCTACCGCATAAACAGCATCGATTGCCGCTTCCAAACGATCAGCCGTGTTCGCATAGCCCAGATGGCGCAACATCATCCCGGCGGTGCGGATGGTGGCGGTCGGATTGATGATATTCTGTCCGGCAATATCGGGAGCGGTCCCATGGATCGGCTCGAAATACGCGTAGTCGTCGCCGTAACAGCCACTCGGGCAGAGGCCGAGGCCTCCTATCAATCCGCCAGCGGCGTCCGAAAAAATATCACCATAGAGGCTCGGTAGGACCACGACATCCATCTCTTCCGGTTCCACAATGAGACGGCGCGCGAAATCATCAATCAACCAGTTTTCATACTCTATATCCGGATACTCTTCCGCCACGCGTGCGCTCACATCGCGGAACAGACCGTCCGGCTCGGGGATGAGATTATGCTTTGTGCCGCAGGTGACTTTGCCCCGCTTTCCTGCCGCGCGGCGTTCGCGTGCCAACTCAAAGGCATAACGGACAATCCGCTCCGCACCGCCTTCGGTGATAACCTTAAGCGCGTATTTTCCCCCACCGAACTCTTGGGCAATCTGCTGCAGAGAACGGCCCGCGCGCTTGCTCGCCAAACCGAGAGAAAACAGCTCCTCCAGATCGCCACCAATTCCCAAAGCCAGGTCTTCCAGATTTTCGCGAAGGATTATCAGATCCACTTTTTCCGGATGCGCGAGCGGACTCTTACATCCCGGGACCCATCGCGCCGGGCGGACATTGGCATACGTCCCCTTGCCCCATCGAAGGTAACGTACGATCTCAGCCGACGACGTGCTGCCGGCGCCATAAAGCGTCGCGTCGGCAGCATCGATTGCGGCCCTTGTTTCGTCGGGAAACCCAGTACCGTGCGTTTCTTCGGCCGACCCGCCGGACGGCGGAAACTCGAAATCGATGTCGAGTTCCAAACTTCGCAACAAGTCAACCGTTGGATAGACAGCCTCCGGCGCCGCGTCGTCGCCGGGAATGACGACAACCTTCTTCCTGTTCGACATCGTCTCCCCCCTCGAATACGTCTAAGCGGGCGTCAAATGGTCTCTAAAAGAACACGTAGGAGCGCGCCACCACATTCTTCCGGCACGGGGCGTCGCGCGGAACCGTCGGGTCGACGCATGCGGTATGGAAGGACCAGCGCGAGACAGAACCGTCTGTGACGCTATCGTAGCATTTCAGCATCGAGACTTCGTTCGTCTGCTGGCGCGGGAACCAATACCACTCGTGATCCTTGCGATAGGTAAATCGCGTGGTCTCGCCGACACGGTCATCGTATATGCGATAGTTGTTGATGTAGGCCTGATCGGCAAAAGACGGCCACGCGCAGAGCACGAATGGAAACTGTTCTACAGTCTCCATCGGCTTGGCAAGATTGATCGACATGAAGCGGCGCGACATCTTCTCGTCGGCCTCTGCGTCAGTGTATTCCTGGCGACGCCCAAAATTTCGGAGGTTCTGGGTCAACAACTCACGGCAGCGCACGCGCCCACTGTTGTCATTCAGATCGTTGTGCACAAGGTTTGCGTAGCGCGCATTGACGCCCGGATTCTTCGCATCCTGATCTTCCGTACGGTCGCCCGTATAGTCCTTGTCGAAGACGTCGTGATTGTAGACCAAGGCATCCGTCGCGCCCGGGAAGAAATCGAGCAAGAGCTTCTCGATTTCCGGATAGAAGACCCGCTCCACCTCTGCTGGGTCGTAGAGGTTCTTACAGACGGAATCTAGGTGCGCTAGCGATACCCCAAGCTTGTCCATGCATTCGGGATCGCTAGGTGAAATACCGGGATGGTACTCCCCGATCCGCCGCGCATCTCGCATTACCTGCGGAAAATAAAGATTAAGTTGGCGATTGTCTTCCTCCGCCTTACGGAGACGTTCGGCTTCGTCAGCGCGTGCCGGATCATGCCAAATCGCATTGGACGGCACGACCGAATATGTCGGCCGCTCGCAAATTGTATACGGGAGTGGTAGCGCAAGCCCGCCTTCCGGCGCCTTAATACCCTGTTCATGGATATACAAGAGGCACTCATCGTAATTACGGAAGCCGACGCCCCATTTGGTTTCAATCGGACCGGTCGGCCCGCTCTCGATCAATTCGACGACCTTCGCCCGCTCCTGGTTATCGAGTTCGGCAAACGCAGCCTCCAACGCCGCACCCGTTCCGGCATCGCCGTCATTGTCAAAGGAGTAGTAAGAGAGGCCACCATTTGCGGCGACCGGCGCCGGCTGTCCAGTTGTAAGTTGAAGGCTTGGCACATAGGTCGATGACTTTACTTCCCCGTCCTTTCCAGAAACATTGAGATCGTTCATTGCGATTCTCCATTAAAAACCTTTACATAGGGAACATATCACGAGATCCGCAAAGGGCGAGCATCTGAATATCTCACGCAAAATCAAAATTTTCGCACTCGAACACGAGCCGAAGCCGACCCAAGCGACCCATTCCAGATCAACAAAACCCTCAAACCGCTTATGATTGCTTGATCGTGATCAGAGCCTTGCCGCTCCTTCGCAGTCAGCAATATTCCAAGAATGGCACACACATCGACCTGCACGGATCCGCCGGATTGGCAAAGTTTTGCAAGTCAGGCCTACAGCATTTACGCAGTGCTATGTGCGGGATTTCTCGCCAGCCAGTTCTACCGCGTCTCGAACGCAGTGATCGCGCCGGAATTAATGCGCGAACTGACCATCCAGCCAGAAGATATGGGTTTTGTGACCGGCGTATTCTTCTTGGTATTCGCCGCGGCACAGCTTCCCGTCGGCGTGGTGCTGGACCGTTACGGCCTGCGCCGGGCAATGTCCGCGTTATTCCTGATCGCGGTTGCTGGTTCCGCGGTGTTTGCCATCGCGGACGATGTGGTGGAGCTCGCGATCGGCCGCGGCCTCATGGGCCTCGGCTGTGCTGCCGGCCTCATGGGGTCTCTCGTCGCTGTCTCGCGCTGGTTCCCGCCGGAAAGGTTCGCACAGCTGAGTTCGCTCCTCTATACGCTAGGAGGCTCAGGTTTTCTTCTAGCAACGACACCACTGGCCTGGATTACCGAAGAGACCGGTTGGCGCAGTGCCTTCTGGATGATGGCGGGCGTCACGGCGGCCTTGGCATTACTACTGTTTGCCGTCGTTAGGGACAGACCTTCTTCGGACCACGGCAAAGCCGATGCACGACACGAGACACTTGGCGAAGTTCTCTGCGGCATGCGAAGCGTTTTCGGAAACCGACAGCTTTGGCTCATCTGCGCCATACAATTCGTGAACTACGGCACTGTCCTCTCCATCGTAGGATTGTGGGGCGGCCCCTACCTGAACGACGTCCATAACCTCGATGGGGTGACACGTGGAAACGTCCTGCTCAGCTTGAATATCGCTATGTTAGTCGGGGTAATTGGCTTTAGCTTCATCGAGCGTTGGCTGAACACCCGAAAGTGGACTATTTTCGGCGGCGGATGCATTTCCGCACTCATCCTGTTCGCACTTGCGGCATTTCCGCAGCCGGCCCTGTGGACTACCATGGCACTTCTTATCCTCTTCGCGCTCGCGAGCGCCTACATCATGCTGATCCACGCACACGCCCGCGCCATCCTGCCGGACAACATCGTCGGCCGCGGCCTGACCTTACAGAACCTCGCTGTTTTCCTCGGCGTTTTCGTCATCCAATGGGCAACAGGATTTATCGTGGGCAGTTTCGGCAGCGTCGAAGGAGCGGCCCCAACCGCGGCCTATCAGTCTGTCTTCATCTTCCTCGCCGGGATCACGGTTCTCGCACTGGCAGTCTATGTCTGGATTGGCGATGTGCCTACCCGCGAAGAGCCGAACACCGGTTAAATCTCGGACAATAATTCACGTTTTCTTACCGACCGCCGCATAAATTTCCTCTATGATAGCAACCGCCCGACGCCCGCCCCTTCGCACGCATTGATCATCTCATCGATCCGTTCGGCGGTCACTTCAAGCCGCTTTTCACAGATAATATGTTTTCCTGCGGCAGAGGCGGCCTTCACGGGCTCAAGGTGCGCGCCACTCGGTGTACAAATCGTAACCGCTTTCAAGCCAGGGTGGTACAAGAGCGCGTCCAGATCGCTATAATCGACACATCCGTGCGGTTCGGCAAAATCAGCAGCGACGTCAGAGCGACGGGAAAATACCGCCTCGAGGCCGGCACCCTCGATGGCTGCCGGGCACAAAATGCATACAGCCGCTTTCCAGCGTTGCGGGAGAAAGGGCGATCCAAGCCGAGACATGTTCGTAGGGACGGGCTTCAAAATAGGTCACATCCTGATGCCATCCAGTGATGGCCTCGGTCCGAGGCTCCTTGATGAAAAAAGTCGTCACGTAAATCAGGATGTCAGGCCCAATGAGCGATTCGATCACGTCGAGCACACGGGGAAGCGTCGCCAGTTCATCAGCCCATGGCAGAAGTGTGTGCAGACGATAACGGTATTTCCCGTCCACTTTATCGGACGTAATCAGTCCACCGACCTGTCGCTCGAATTCTTCAAGCATCGCGCGATAGCCGGCAGCCTCATCGGGACCTAGGCCGCGAAACGGTGACAGATATCCAAGGCGTTTATAGGATGCCGCCTCTTTCGATGTCAGGCCCTGCGCCATGGCACTATTCCTGCCGCAATTCTCCCGCGCGTTTCACTGCGGCGATGATCTCAGGATACGCCGCGCAGCGGCAGAGATTCCCGGAGAGATAGTGCCGCACATCGTCGTCGCTGGGCTCGGGGTTTTCGTCGAGTAGTTTCTTTGCCATCAACAGCATTCCCGGCGTGCAGTAGCCGCACTG
>DJKK01000176.1 GCA_002434595.1 Alphaproteobacteria bacterium UBA6544
GTTAGCGTCGGGTTGGCCGTTCAACTTTTGTTCGGGCTGATGGTTCCGATTTTTCTGATCAAGCACGTTTTTGGGTCTCGCGTCGTGCCGTTTATCTTCAATTTCGACGCTACTTAATTATTTCGCGATTTCGTTTCTCTATATCGACGATTTGAATTTTTGGCAGTAAACGGCGCCATCTGTGCATCGGGTTGTATTTTTGGCTGGGCGTCAAACCAATCTAAGAAAATGTGAGGCACTTTGCTACTCTTTGGCAATGGTCATTCCGCTGCTCGGATGGCTTAGCTTTATTCAGGCGGGCAAGCTTGTCGAACGAATGGCGTCCGTACTGGGTTGGTTCAAGGGTGTTCGGATGGATCTTGGTCAGGCGCCGGCGGAAGAGCTGAACGCCGTCTACACAATCATCCCGATGTCACTCGGTGTTTTGGATGGGATATTGAGCGCAGTGTTCGTAGCGCGGTTCATTCGGCGGCTCTACCGCAACCGCCACGGGGTTGCCCGAATCAATTATCCAGAAGGCAAGGTCATGTCCGGCGCGGTCGGCCCGACCATCCTAGAGTTCATCCAAACGGCGGGTATTCCCCATGCGTCGGTATGTGGCGGGCTGGGCCGCTGTCCGACGTGTCGGGTCCAGATTGCGAGAAGATTGGCGGAGGTCGACAAACCATCCGAACACGAAGCGAAGGCACTCGGTCGGATTTCAGCTCCCAACGGAGTGCGCCTCGCCTGCCAAGTGCGACCGCGCCGTGACATTACGATTGTGCCACTGTTGCTGTCGACCGCCACGGCGCGCGATGGCCGGTTGCCAGGGGGTCTATAGGGCCAGGAACGCGAGGTTGCGATCTTGTTCGTCGATTTGCGCGGATCTACCAAGCTCGGCGAAGATCGGATGCCCTATGAAGTGATGCTGATTCTCAATCGCTTTTTCTTCGAAATGTCGGAAGCGTTGAAAGCCATTAATGGTCATTATGCGAATTTCAACGGCGACGGCCACATGACGATCTATTGGCTCGAGTTCGGATACGAGGCCGGCTGTCGCGAGGCGATCTCGGGGGCGGTCGGAATGCAGCGACGTATGGACATCTGAACCGCGCTTTCGGAAAAGAGCTGAGCCGCAAGTTGCGCATCGGCGTTGGTGTACACGGCGGAGAAGGAGGGTGTCGATCTACCGGCCTTACCCCGTCATCATGCGGAGTTAGGGGGGGAGAACATTGCCATCTTCGCACTTTCGAACGAGGCGTATCCTTTCGCGGAAGAGAAAAAGTCCGCTTGAATTCGGGGTGGCCCGGGCGCACATTTTCGGCCCCGTAAAATACGGATTCGGCGATTTGGTTCAAATACGCAAATTCAGTCTTTGGCAGCGCTTCCTGCGCATGCTGCGCTATCGACTTGTCATTCCATTGAAGCGCAGTCGACATGAGCCCGAACATACGGCGCGGGGTGTGATGGTGGGGGTAGCTTGGGCGATGACGCCGACGGTTGGTATTCAAATGCCGATCGTTTTCGCCAATTGGATTGTCATACGCAAGTTCTTTGGCTGGGATTTCCATCTCGTGAATGGTCTCGCGTGGACATGGATTTCCAACGTCTTGACCTTGCCACCGCTTTACTACCTCTTCTTCCTGACAGGACAACTTTTGCTCGGCCGCACGGGCGACCTCGCGGGATACGGCGTGTTTCTGTCTCTCATCGATGGGTGGCAAAATGTCAGTTTGAGCGATTTGGGCACGACGGCGGGCTGGTTTGGGACGATTCTCACAGGTCCGGGTGCGAGCATGATGATTGGCTGTGTGCCTTGGGCAATTCTCAGCGGTTGGATTTCCTACGTCTGGAGTTTGGCATTCGTGCGCAGGTATCGGGCCCGCAAGGCTGCCGGTCGTCTCGCAAAGTCCCTATCGACACCGCGATAAGCTGCGCCATCTTGCTCATCGACAGGAAGCAATATGGCAAGCGCACTCGACGGTATTACAGTTCTTGATCTCGGCACCGGACCCGCAGCGGCATTGGCGACAATGTTCTTTGCGGATCATGGGGCCCGCGTCATTCGCATTGTCCAACCGGAAGATTCGGAAATGCGTGACGGTGGGTTCATCGTCTGGGACCGCGGAAAGGAAGTCGTGAAACTCGACCTCCGGTCGGCCGCGGCCGACCGGGAAAACGCGAGCCTGTTTCGCCGCTTGGTGGCCGGAGCCGATGTGCTGGTCGATGACTTTGCGCCGTCGGGGCCATGTCAGTGTCTAGTGGACGGAGAGTGGTTAAAGACTGTCAATCCCCAGTTGGTCAGCTGCTCGATCACCGCGTTTGGGAAGCGCGGCCCACTAAAGGATGAACCACCAATAGACGACCTCGTGTTGGCGCGTATGGGTGTTTTGGGCGGTATGCCCGGTTTTCGCCTGGCGCCGGTTCATGTCGTCCATCCGCTGCCGACCGTGGGCGGCGCTCTGTTTGCCTGCCTTGGCGTCGCGTCATCGCTTCTTGCACGTGAGGAAACCGGCCGTGGACGCGCCGTCGAGACATCCCTGATGGCTGGGGCCTTGCTCTATCATCCGAAAGTGCTCGGCGAAAACATCCCGAAACACGTCTTCCAGACCCATCCTTCCGGGAGCGCGCCGTTCTACAGCGTCTATGAGTGCGGTGATGGGAAATGGGTGCAGCTCGGATGCGTTCATACTCGTTTTATGGCGATTGCCGCCGAAATCATGGGGATCGGCGAATTGATCCAAGAAGACCGCTTCGACCAAGGGAGGGGTGGTGAGGAGAACGCTGAGATGGAGTTGCGCTCGACTATTGCGCGCATCATCAAGACGCGGCCTTTCGAGGAATGGGCCGGCGAGTTCGAGGCCGCCGACGTTCCTTTCGCACCTGCACGGCTGACCGAAGAAGGAATGGATGACCCGCAGATCCTGCACAACGAGATGGTCCTGACATTCGACGATCCGGCCGTCGGCGAGATCGCACAGATGGGTGTACCGATCAAATTGAGCGGCACGCCTGGAAAGGCCAATGGCCCTCGGCCGGATATCGTGGACGCCTACACGGATTTACCGCCGGACTATCCCGAACCCCGGCCGATGGAAGTGCCGACGGCCGAAGGCTTGGACTCGTTACCGCTGGACGGCATCCGGGTGTTGGAGATCACCAACCTCATCGCCGGGCCGACCGGCGGCCGATTGCTCGGCGATCTCGGGGCCGATGTGATCAAGCTAGAGCCGCTGAACGGCGACCTGTCGCGGCCCATCGGTCGAACCTATTTCTACAACATCAACTTCAATAAGCGCTCCATCTCCGTCGACACCAGTACCGAAGCAGGTAGGGCGTTTGTCCAGAAGGTGGCCGCAACCGCGGACGCGATGCTGGCGAACCTGCGGCCGCATGCGACCGAGCGCATGGGAATTGGGCCCGCGATCAACGCGGATCTGATCGAGACGCACCTGACAGGCTATGGTTGGACAGGGCCATACTCGAAGCGTCCTGGGATCGATCCTCTGGCGCAGGCATTGATGGGTATGGAACGGGCACAGGGCGGACCGGAAAATCCGCCGGTTTTCCCCGCGCAATTGGCCCCGACGGACTATACCAATGGCGCGATGGGTGCCCTCGGCACCATCATGGCCATCTACGCGAGGAAACGGACAGGCGTTGTGCAGCGGGTCGACGGCAATCTGTTGAATAGCGCTGTCTTACTGAGTTCGCCCTGGTTCACCCGCTACGCTGGCAAGCCGGAAAGACCGCTGGCGGACCGCGAGCAATATGGCCTCGACCCCTATCATCGCCTCTATCGGCTCGCCGACGGCTGGGTCTATGTCGTTGCCCGATCGACTGCGGAACGTAATGCACTTCGCGAGGTCGCGGGCGTTGCTGCGGCAGAGGGGGTTGCTACCGCTACTCATCCCAACGAGACAGTGTTCGCCATTGCGATGGCCGCAGCGTTCGGGGAAAGGACGCTTGCGGAAACGCTCGACGCGTTGAAGGCGGCCGATGTCCCGGCGCTGGAAGCTCAATCCGGTGATAGCGAGTATTTCCTCGACGACCCGCATGCAGCGGCCAACGATATGGTAGGCACCCATCAACATGCCAAAGCCGGCGAACTGCGGCTTGCGCGGCAGTACATCCGGTTCCATGGCACGGAGACGCCGGAAGGTCGCGTTACACCGTTGCTCGGCGAACATAACAGGGACGTGTTGCGTGAAGTCGGGTATGGCGACGATGAGATCAAAACGCTCTTTAGCGAGGGTGTGGTGAAAACCGAGATGGTATAGCGCCGCGCGCGTCTAATCCACTAAGCCGCCGGGCTTCTTCTCGAAGGGATAGTCAAAGGGGACGGAATCCGCGGCGAGCATGATCGAGCACTCTAGCCGAAAATCGTTGTCATCGATCACCTTCAGGATGAAATCGTCGTGCGGCATGTCGGGTGCGACGCGGGTATGAACGATCTCCAGGACTTCGGCCGTGTTTCGCGCGGCATGTGGGCGGTCCTGGCCATCAATCTCAATCAAGGCGACCGGCTGTTCTTCGTGCACGAGGTGCCCTTCGCGGCCGACATAAAGATGTGCACTATCCGCCTGCGTGCCGTCGTCGTAGACGAGGTCGACCGAACCGATCTCCGCATAGTGATAGCCGCCTTCGGTCGCATGCATGATCTCCAGCTGCTTGTCGTCGAGCCAGGTCACAGCGAGGTCGACGGTTGTGCCGAGTGCCCGCTGCAGCATCGCTGGCACCGAGCCGTATCGCGTAAGGTGGGCGGCATAGACGATATCAAAATCCTTGAGTTGTGCATGCTGTACGGGGATCGGTGCCTCGTATTTGCCGAGATATTTTTGATCGAGGCGGCTCGGCGCGCGGTTCGAACCTACGGCCAGCACGGCGGTGCGTCCTTTAGTCTCGCCGAGGTCAAATTCCGCTACGTTGCCGCTTCGCCATGTATAGGAGCATCCTGGATAGGGGTATGGATAGCCCCGCGCCCGGGCCAGACGTGCAAGGCGGTCAGCCATCGTGCGTTCTCCATTAGAGGTCGAGCCGCGCCCACACGCGTTCGCTTGCTTCATTGAGGCGCTGGACCGCCGTGGGGACGTCCAGTGTGAGCACCTCTCAGGCATCGAGATGGTTCGTCCGTCGACAATGACTCGGTCGACATCGCCGCCGGTGGCCGCCAAGACCAAGAATTTGAAGGGGACGAAAAAGGGGCAGCCTTCGGCGCACAATTTCATACCATCAAGTGATATTTCCTCACTCAAGAAT
>DJKK01000237.1 GCA_002434595.1 Alphaproteobacteria bacterium UBA6544
CTGGTTCCTCTAAGCCGTCTTTTAGGACCGTATCCGGTCCAATGACGGTAAAGCCGAGCTCTTCAATCTGCGCAATTACCGCCTTGAGCAACCCATCATCGCCCATAACCGAAGCCCCCCCTGCTCGCGCGAGCACTTTTGCGGCCAGCATATCCGGCCGTAGCGCGGCAATGGAGGGGCGCTGAACCGGCCCTACCATGACGATTTCCTCAAACGCTTCGCGGCGTGCAATTTCGAGGGCCTTTTGGGCGGCTCCTAGTCGCAGCCAAGTGTGCGGGTAATTGCCAATCACGTTCGGGTCCGCCTGCCCTTCAATCGCAATGACATGAAACGCGCGGCGGCGTTTCTGGCAGGTATCGATTATGCGGCCCGGCAACTCGCCCCCACCGGCAATAATGCCTAGTTTCTTACCCATTCGTGGATTGAGGTTGCGTTAGCCCTCTGGACGAATCGGCACGCATAAACTCGATGATTTCCATTACCGCTTTAAGATCGGGAAATTGTTTTGCTACGTCTTCGATGCGCTCGCTCAGAAGTCCCTCCTCGGCGAAGAGTTGCCGATAGGCGACGCGGAGGCTTCCAATTTCTTCCTTCGTGAAGCCTCGGCGCTTCAGTCCAACCAAATTCAGCCCTGACAGAGATGCTCTACCGCCCATGACGGACGCATAAGGAATAATGTCATTCTCCACACCGGACATGCCGCCAATCATCGCATGGCGTCCAATTCGGCAAAATTGATGCACTGCAGCCAAGCCGCCGATAATTGCAAAATCTCCGACGATAACATGTCCGGCTAAGGTTGCGTTGTTCGCCATAATCACATGATTTCCAACGATACAGTCGTGAGCGACGTGGGCCCCAACCATAAAGAGATTGTCGTCTCCGACGCGTGTCTCCATGCCGCCACCCTTTGTACCCGGGTTTATGGTGACATATTCACGGATGATGTTGCGCTCGCCGATATTCAAGACGGAGTCTTCTCCGGAATATTTTAAATCCTGTGGTCTATGGCCGATCGACGCAAACGGAAATATTGCGCAATCCCGGCCAATTGTCGTGCGGCCATCCAGAACAACATGGGATTTCAGTTCAACGCCGTCGCCAATGACAACCTCGCTACCAACACAGGAAAAGGGACCGATAACGACGTTTTCGCCGATCTGCGCGGACGGATCAACGATTGCAGTCGGGTGGATATCTGTCATTTTGAATCCGCAATCATTGCAGCGAAGACAGCTTCCGCCACGATCATTTCATCGACGAAAGCCTTGCCACTCAATTTCCACACATTCCCGCGCTGACGTATTGTCGCAACCTTTAGGTGGATCACGTCTCCGGGAACTACGGGCTTGCGGAAACGGGCATTGTCTATGGACATGAAGTAGACGACCTTCCCCGTTGATTCGACGCCGGTGCTTTGAACGACGAGAACAGCAGCGGTCTGCGCCATGGCTTCGACAATCAGCACTCCTGGCATAATTGGCATGACGGGAAAGTGCCCTTGGAAATGTGGCTCCGCCATTGTGACGC
Organism: Alphaproteobacteria bacterium UBA6544; assembly: GCA_002434595.1. GTDB lineage: Bacteria > Pseudomonadota > Alphaproteobacteria > UBA8366 > UBA8366 > UBA6544. The sequence continues at coordinate 1,531 of DJKK01000237.1, forward strand.
ATTTTATGCCCGTCGCACTCTTTGATGGGACAATATCGGTCACCTTGTCGATCATCAGAAATGGATAACGATGCGGGATCATATCCATGATCTGATTAACATCGATCACATCCGCACTCACCGCATTTTTGCTTTCTGAATTGGCTTCATCCACGGCTGCTATTCCTTTGCTTTACCTGGTAATTGTGGGATTTCGCCTGTTTTATGAGCTATCGATGGGACGGGCAGTGATATGTTTGGAAGTCGCTTGTCCAAGCGTGTCTTTGCTTCTTCTGAGATTAATGTCTGTGGTTTCGCGAATATTACGACGCCTTGACCCCGTGTCGTATTCAGAATGATGTCAATCTCGCGCTCATTGGCAATCGCTTCCAATATCCTCGCAAGTTCGCTCTCGATTTCGCGCATGCCATTAACATACATTTGGTCAAGTTGGCGTTTCCGCTCCTTGAGCAGCTTTTGTAAGTTTTCCGCCTTACGCCGATATCCCTCGCTGCGCCTCTTAAAATCCTCAGGAGACTGTTCCGTTTGAATCCCCTGCAGGTATTGTCGTTCAATCTTTAGTTCGTCCTGCAGGCGCTTTATCTCTTCCTGATAGATGGCGTGTTGTTCGTTAACTTGTCGCCGAATTGACGCGCCGGCTTTGGATTCACGTGTCACCTGTTGGAAATCTACGATAGCAACCACAGGCGCCTGATTTTTCCGCTTGATATCTGCAATGGCTCCGCCGGCGGCCATCACGACACCGATAGCGCCTATCATCATAACGGCGCACACCCGTGGTAAGACTCGTTTAAAATCTCGTTCCAAAGTTAAACCTAAGAATTTCTTCCTGATCGAAGTCTTCCTTGAGGATCGGCAGGGCCAGATCCAGGCGGATCGGACCAAATGGAGAGCGCCACTTTAAGCCGACGCCTACAGACATCCTCAATGAGCTTTCATCGAGGATTGAGGAGTCATCTTCAACCGGATTTATCAACGTACCGAAATCTGTGAAGAACGCCCCAGTAAAGCCAAGTTCTTGCGGCAATCCCGACGGGAAGCTTAACTCCACCGTTCCAACTGCATAGCTCTGTCCGCCCAAAGCGTCATTCGTACCCGCAACGCGCGGACCGATACCGGATTCCTCAA
>DJKK01000002.1 GCA_002434595.1 Alphaproteobacteria bacterium UBA6544
ACGGTGCACCGGTGTCCGATATTCACTGGATGGCATGACCAAGACGGCCAGCGCCACCCGGGAGGTTATTGTCTGTGGTGGTACGATCAATTCACCTCAGTTGTTGGAGCTTTCCGGAATCGGGCGACCCGACGTCCTGAAGGTCCACGGTATCGACGTTCGACACGAACTGCAGGGGGTCGGCGAGAATCTGCGCGATCACTTCGCGCCACGATTCCGTTGGTCTGTACCGCGGGAACTGGGTCTCACATATAATGTCCATGGCCGGGGTATCCGGCTCGTCTGGCAGGCGCTGAAGTTCGCTGCGACGGACAAGGGGCTTCTCGGCATGTCATCTGGTCCGATCCGCGCTTTCGTGCGCACACGTGAAGGCCTCGACGCGCCGAATGCGATGATTGGCTGGGTACCGTTTCTGATGGGGCCGAATTTCACGCTGGAGAAGGAATCTGGTGTCAGCGCTTTTACCCATATTTTGCGTTCGGAGAGCACCGGCAGCATTCACATAGCGTCGGCTGATGTGGCGCGGCCGCCGGCGATCAGTTTCAATTTCCTCTCCGCGCAACTCGACCGCGACGTCACCCTCGAAGCCACCCAGCTGTTGCGCAACATCATGAAATCGCCTCCGCTGGAAGGCATTGTAACAAAGGAACTGACACCGGGGCCGGACATCGCATCGGCCGAAGAGGTTCTGGATTGGGTCCGCCGCACCGCGGAGACGACGTATCACCCGGTTGGCACCTGCAAGATGGGAAACGATCCGATGGCCGTGGTCGACGATCAATTGCGTGTGCACGGTTTGGAGGGGCTCCGGGTGGCGGATGCGTCAATTATGCCAACCCTGACTTCTGGCAACACCAATGCACCAACAATCATGATCGGCGAGAAAGCGTCCCACATGGTGCTGGAGGCGGCGCGCGGGAAAACGATGGCCGCATAAAAGTCCAACGATGGACGGTAGACGGCAGGAGCGGAAGAGATCATGAATGTCCAAGCTACATACGATTATATTGTGGTCGGGGCCGGTTCCGCCGGGGCGGCTGCCGCATATAGATTGGCGGAGAGCGGCAAGTATACTGTGTTGCTGCTCGAGGCTGGCCGCGACAGTCATCCGTGGTCGCGCATTCCTGTCGGTTTCGCGAAACTGATCGATAATCCGGCGGCGAATTGGCTGTATTCCTCTGAGCCAGATGAAGGATCTGGCGGACGTCGAATTCCAGTACCTCGGGGGAAACTGCTAGGCGGTTCCAGTTCGATCAACGGCATGGTGTTTACCCGCGGCCAGCAACAGGACTTCGATATTTGGGCGCAACTTGGAAACAGGGGGTGGAGCTACGAAGACGTCCTGCCGATCTTCCGCGATATGGAAGACTATGAAGGTGAAGCGGATGAGAACTTTCGCGGTCGGGGTGGCGTTCTGAAGGTTAACGAAAGCATCGAGAAGGGTTCCCTCTACGAGGCGATCATGGACGGTGCCGAGCAGGTCGGCATTGACCGCGCGCCCGACTACAATGGCGAGTTCCAAGATGGCATTGCCATGTCGCAGACGACCATCCGCCATGGCCGCCGTATGAGCACCGCATATTGTTATCTGCATCCCGCGAGGAATTGGCCGAACCTGACGGTCCAGACGCACGCACTGACCGAGAAGCTGTTAATCGAGGAAAAGCGCTGTACCGGTGTCCGCTACGCCGTAAAAGGCGAGATGCGTGAAGCAATAGCAGCGCGGGAAGTCCTGGTCAGCGCCGGTACAATTAATTCGCCGCAACTACTCGAACTCTCCGGCATTGGGCAGGCGACCCGCCTTCAGGCGCTCGGAATAGAGGTCGTCCATGAGCTGAAGGGTGTCGGAGAGAATCTGCGCGACCACTACGCGCCGCGCATGAAATGGTCCGTCCCAAAGTCGTTAGCGCTAACCTATAACGTGAAGGGCCGCGGGCCGTGGGTTGTCTGGGAAGCACTGAAGTATCTCTTCACCGATAAGGGTCTGCTCGGTATCACTGCGGCCCCATTGCGCGCCTATATCCGCACCCGCGCAGGCCTTGAGGCGCCAAACGCGGTCATTGGCTGGGTACCGTTCCTCGTTGGCGACAACTTTACTCTCGCCAAGGAATCAGGTGTCACCGCCTTCATGCATATCCTGCGCTCGGAAAGTCAGGGGAGCATCCACGTATCGTCAGCGGATGCAAAACAGGCACCTGAAATCCGTTTCAATTTCCTCTCGGCGAAGCTCGACTGTGACGTCACGATTGAAGCGATGCGTGTTGCCCGGCGAATCATGACGGCACCGGCGCTCGACGGGATCGTTACTGATGAGACGGTTCCCGGGATTGATTTGGATAAAGACGACGAGTTGCTCGACTGGGTAAAGAAAAACGCCGAGACAACCTACCATCCCGTCGGCACATGCAAGATGGGTAACGAGCCCATGGCCGTTGTCGATGATCGGTTGCGCGTCCATGGCATCAGGGGGTTGCGTGTTGCCGATGCCTCGATCATGCCGACCCTAACCTCCGGGAACACCAATGCGCCGTCGATCATGATCGGCGAGAAAGCATCCCGGATGATGCTGGCGGACGCTCAGACGTAAGTTGGGGATATGACGTCTTCCGCCGCCCGCCGAAAACTGCATAGCGAACCGGGGGAAATGCGAGAATTCGGGGCGCGAATTGTCGTCGCTCAGGCGAATATCTCCATAACAGATGCACGTCAGATAGAGGAACTCCGCCAACATGACGCAGAAGGCGCTGATGAAGTAGTAGCTGAGTTTAGCCTCGATCCAACCGCAGATCGCCGAGTAGATGCCGTTGGCGCAATCTACATTGAGCTCGGTGTTAACGATTTTTCTAATCGAGGGCGGTACTAAGGGTCGATTCGGACCGACAGGTTCCAGTCAACGGCACCGGATTCGAGCAATTTCTTGAAGCCGGCCGGCGTGCGCCGAAGTTTCTTGCGTGCATGCTCAGCCAGCGCATTGCGCAATTCGTCCGGCAGCTTTCCAAAGTCAAAATAAAGCTCGACCGGACCCGTTTCCTTCTTATTCGACGTCTTCGCTGGCTTCTTCTTGCCGCCCCAGATCTCATCCCATCCCGAGCGATAGTTCTCGTTTCGGACACTGGAGAAATATCCGTAATGGACTTCTTTGGAACCACCGACGGAATCCCGCGTCGACTTTCCGCCGTCGCCACCGGAGCTGCTATCCGGCGTGCTCGGCGCGCTCGATTTGGGTTCAGAACTGCTACTTTTCGTCTCGCTCATCTTTGTCTATCTCACCCCCCTACGAAATGGCTCCACCGAGAAAAAATGGGATGTGGTGGTTTTTCTTAAAATTGCAATAGGTCCCGGGTTGCACGGCCCGGCGATTATCGGAACGCCGGAATGACGTCCTTCGCCAGCATTTCGAGATTCCGGTCGATATAGTCCTTTGGGCAGGCGGACGAAACGAAAACCGTTTTTGCCCCCGCGTCAGTATATTCTTTCAGGCGCGCTTGGCAGGTTTCAGGATCGCCGGCTAACGCGTAGCGATGAACCCGCTTGCTGAAATCCTGGTTATATTGAACGCTTAACCGGTCCGCTGCGTATTTGACACCGGTATCCTTGTTCTCATGAACCGCGCTGAAAATGTACATGCCGAAGGTGAAGTCCGACATATCGCGGCCCTCGTCTTCGCCATAGGCCGTTATTTTCTCGATGCTCTCCGCCAAATGTTCCGGCGTGTACATATAGGGCAGCCATCCATCGGCGTATTTTGCCGCGCGGCGCATCGCGGCTTCCGAACGTCCCGAGACATAAATCGGTGGGCGCGGCTTCTGGAGTGGCAACGGTTTTAGGCTGAAATTCTTTAGCTTGGTGTAACGGCCGTTATAGCTGACATCCGTTTCACTCCAGACCCGAGTCAGGACTTCCAGCGCGTCGTCGGTTCGCGATCCACGTTGCGTCACCGGGACGCCGCAGGCCTCGAATTCATTCGGAAACTCACCGCCGACGCCGACACCCATCGTGTAACGCCCGCCGGATGCCACGTCCAATGCGGCGCCCAATTTCGCCAGAAGTGCTGCGGGATAGAGCGGCACCAGGGTGATGGCGCTCATCAGACGAATGTCTTTTGTCACCCCTGCCGCGACGGACAGTGAGATAAATCCATTCGCGCTATCGCCATAAAAACTCACATGCTCGCCGCAGCCGAGTATATCGAAACCCAATCCCTCAATTTGTTGCGCGAGTTCCGCCACATTGGAGGGCGAGCGCAAGGTTGTTCCGAATTCAATCTTCCTGTCAGACATAACGATTATCCCTGAAAACGTTTTTTACTAGAGATTAGACCGAAAGGTTCTTCGGAAAACCGAAACACGTCGGTCAACGGCCTTTGAAGTTGGGACTGCGCTTCTCGATGAAGGCGCGAACGGCTTCCTTATGATCTTCGGTCTGCGTGACTTCGATCAGACGTTCGGCTTCGCCGTCGAGCGCGGTGAGAAACGGCTGGGTCAACGCATCGTCGAGATTGTCCTTCATTCGTCCTAGCGCCACAGCGGGTCCGTTTGCGAGTGTCCGCGCGAGCTCGAATGCGTCTTCTCGGAATCGGTCATCGGGCACGACCCGGTTGACCAGTCCGAGCCGCTCGCAGGTGGCGGAATCGAGGCGCGCCGCGGTATACATCATTTCGCGTGCCCGCGCGGTGCCGACCAACCGGGTTAGCAGCCATGTAATGCCGTAGTCGCCAGAGAGACCCACGCGGGCATACCCCGTGCTTACGAACGCGGATTCGGCGGCAATCCGCATATCGCACGCGAGCGCTATTGAGAGTCCGGCCCCTGCAGCGGGTCCCGGCAGAGCCGCCAGTGTCGGCTTGCGAACGCCAACCAACACGCCAGTCAGGGTTCGCTGGCGCTCTTTCAACTG
>DJKK01000269.1 GCA_002434595.1 Alphaproteobacteria bacterium UBA6544
CGCAACACGACATCATTGTCGACAGTTTCCCGGAACTGGCTGAAGCACTCGGTGCATAGTCACGACCGTGTCATCCGTCTGAGTTTGCATATACCAAGGTAGCCCTAACTTCCTTTTCAAAGTCGTCATGCGCAATTGCATTACATCTGCGAGGTTGAAATGGAGTTCGTATCCGCAAACAATAGTTTCGCATGCGAAGTCAGGGAACATGCCCTGTGGGAGCCGGCAGACCCGGAGACCCAAAAGGCCATTCGGAACGCCTACCGCCAACATGGGGTGCTGGTTTTCCGCCGCCAGGCAATGTCGGAGCCTGACCTGCTGACTTTTGGAAAGATGGTCGGCGAACCGAGTCTCTACGCTGAACCGCATTGGCTGTCGACAGTGCCGGAGGTCATCCTCCTTTCAAATATGCGCAGCCAAACCGGCGAGATGCTGGGCGGTCTCTCGAACAAGGCACTCACGTGGCATACCGACCAGTCGTACTATGCTGAACCGGTGACCGGTTGCTTTCTCTATGGTGTTGAATTGCCGTTGGAAGGCGGTGCCACACGCTGGGCCAGCCTTTATGACGCTTATGAGACCCTGCCGGACGAGTTGCACAAGGTGGTCGACGGTGCTGTCGGTACTTTCAGCTACACCGCCCGTTCCGCCAGCGCGCGTAAAGCGGACGACAATCACGATTGGAAGCGCCGTCTGCGCGAGACACCGGACGTGAAACATCCGCTCGTGAACGTCAATCCGGCGACCGGACGTAAGGCCTTGTACGTCGATCCGGGTACCGTGACCGGGATTGACGGTATACCGGAAGATGAGGCTCTGGATCTGCTCGACCGGTTGCTCGCCCATGTGGTGCGACCCGCGAACGTCTACGAGCACGAATGGCGACCCGGGGACCTTGTCCTGTGGGACAACGCTGTGGTGCTGCACGCCCGCGACGCATTTCCAAATGAGGAGAACCGGCTCGTGAAACGCATGCTGGTGAGGCTGGACCCGACGAATCACATTATACCGCCAGCCGTACATTGAGCGCGGCGGCAAACTTGGGAGGACGTATACGATGAACAGGGGACGCCAACTGCGAGAGCTTATGAGCGAGGGGGAATGCGTCATTGCACCGGGCGCCTATGATGGATTGACCGCGCGCCTAATCGCGCAGGCTGGCTTTGCCAGCGTGTATATGACCGGCGGCGGAACGTCCTCCGGATTCGGCTATCCCGATTACGGATTGTTGACAATGAGCGAGATGGTCGAGAACGCGGGCCGAATCGTAGATGCGGTTAACCTTCCGGTGATATCGGATGCGGACAATGGCTACGGCAATGAGTTAAACGTTTATCGAACGATCCAGACCTTTGAGAAAGCCGGTGTCGCGGGAGTCCATATCGAGGATCAAGTATTCCCGAAAAAATGTGGTCATCTCGAAGACAAGGAGTTGGTCTCCCTCGACGACTATCTCGCAAAGATCAGAGCGGCGGACGATGCACGGCGGAGCGACGATTTTGTTATAATTGCCCGAACTGACGCGCGTGCGTCCCTCGGCTTCGAGGAAGCGGCCCGCCGGTGCCGGGCGGCATTGAAGGCCGGCGCGGACGTTGCTTTCCTGGAAGCGCCCCAAACAATCGACGAAGTAAGCGCCGCACCTCGTGAGATTGGGGGACCGTGCTTGCTGAACGTCGTGCGCGGCGGCAAGACACCGGAAGTGACGTTCGAACAGGCGACAGCATTTGGTTACGCGATTGCGATCGTACCAGGGCTGCTGCTGATTCAGGCAATTGGCGCGTGCGAACAAGCCCTGGCGGCCATGAAGGAAGAAGGTCGTCACCCGGTGCCGCTCGCCGACCTCAGTCCCGCACAAGCCTTCGCCAAGGTCGGTGCAGCGGAATGGGACCCGCGCCGCGAGAAATACCGAACCGCACCTGCCGAAGCCGCCGAGTAAATTTCGGCGCCACTTCAGATAGCCTTAGGAACGTTGCGCCAAGGTCAGATCCGCCGCGCGATCAGCGCTACCTCATCGTTCGTCATTACCGGCTCGCCAGATTCCTGGTCGACAATAGCGCTATGGATATAGATCACGCCGCGTCCCGGCTTACTCGATGGCCGTTTACCGCTCACCCGCCGCATAAACCGAAGGCGGTCTCTGGGTTTCACACCGCGGACGAAACGAATCTTCAATTCGACCCCCCCCATAAGCGCCCAAACCTCGCCGAAATCGTTCAGAAGTTGGTGGCCGAGCTTGAACCACAAATTTATGGTGTATCCACCACTGGCCACAAGGCCCCCGAAGACGGATTCCTTCGCGGCTTCTTCGTCGGTGTGGAATGGCCAAGGGTCGAACTCACGGGCGTGCGCGATAATCGCCTCACGCTCAACCACGATTTCTCCACCCCATTTTTCGTGACCTTCCTCCAAGTCTTCGTAATACAACACGGGGACACCTGCCGGCGCCCCGGTCCAACGCGGCCCGTTCCCGGAAACGACGTCCGTCACAGTTCGATACCGCCATTCGCTGCGATCCAGCGCGCGATGTCACTGTTATCGGCATTGTCGATCATATGACCCCGTGCGGCCTGATACATCTCGTAGACAGTGCCACCGACCATCCAGGGCGCCCCCATCTCATGCGCAAGATCGAGTGCAGTCGCAACGTCCTTGATCATCAAATCCATTGAGAAACCCGAATCGAACCCACGACTGAGGACGTATTGTTTCAATTTCCCTTCGGTTGCGCTGTTCTTGCCGCTCGAGAAATTCAGAATGTCGACCATATTCTCGGGGTCTAGCCCGAACTTCTTGCCGATGACTAATGCCTCAACGCCGACCACGAAGTTGGTCGCGGATAGAACATTGTTGATCGCCTTCATCGCATGAGCCGAACCAAGGTCGCCGGTCTCGAAGATCTGTCCTCCCATGGCGTCGAGTGCGGGGCGCACCTTCTCAATATCCTCTTTCGCACCGCCCACCATGATTGCGA
>DJKK01000302.1 GCA_002434595.1 Alphaproteobacteria bacterium UBA6544
TTTGTTTGGATTAATTATTACGATACCGTATTGATTAAAGAGGGCTGGATCCCCTTCGAACAGTACCGCTAAGTTTCGTTTGTTACCGAAGGTAAGCCATGTTGCCCGGTCCGTGAGCGTATAGGCTCCCATTCCGGCGGCGAGATTCAGAGTGGCACCCATGCCGGAGCCGGTCTCACGATACCAAGTCCCGCTAGCTAGCGTGGGGTCAATCCGCGCAATTTGCCAGAGGGCGCGTTCTTTGCTGTGTGTACCAGAATCATCGCCGCGGGAGGCGAAAATCTGCTGGTTTTCGGCGATACGCGCTAATGCGGCAGCGGCACTCACACTGCCGGCGATACTCGCCGGGTCAGCCGCCGGGCCGACAATGATAAAATCGTTGTACATGACGTCGTGGCGGCGCAGGCCGTAGCCGTTGATAACAAATTTCTCCTCAGCTGCCTTGGCATGGACCAGAAGAACGTCGCCATCGCCGTTCCGTGCGTTCCGCAACGCCTGTCCGCTCCCGACCGCGACAACGTGGACCTTGATGCCGGTCTCTTTTTCGAACATCGGAAGAATATGATCGTAAAGACCGGAATTTGCCGTCGAGGTTGTTGATTGGAGAATGATTGCGCGGTCGTTGGCGCTCGCCGCCGTCTCCAATGCGAAGAGGATAAAAGTGAAGAGGAGTATGCGGATCACAGGACGAGCTCGCCTTGCAGGAACTGTTGGGCCTCGCTGGTGCGTGGGGTGTCGAAAAATGTTACTGCGTAGCCAGTCTCACAGATTCGTCCGCGATGCATAAAGACGATGTCGTCGGCGAGCCGCCTCGCCTGCCCGATATCGTGCGTGACGAAGACAGCTTTCGTTCCGGCATCGCGAATGCGCCCGACGGCAGCTTCGATGACGGCCGTCGCAGCCGGGTCCAGATTGGCGGTCGGTTCGTCGAGAAACAGAACCTCGGGGTCTGTGGCAAGTGCACGTGCCAGCGCCAGACGTTGTTGTTCTCCTCCGGAGAGGCGACGTGCGGGTTGTGCCGCGTAATCTAGCAGATCGACCGCGGAGAGGACGGTATCCCGACGCGCCGGATCCTGGTTCCCGTGAAGATCGAGGGCGAATTCGATATTCGCGGCAACCGAACGCCGCAGAAGTACAGGCCGCTGGAAGACCATCGCTTGGCGTCTGCGATGTGCATCGGACGCGGGCTGCCCGTCCCAACGGATTGAACCGGACGTAGGCGGAAGCAATCCGTGAAGAAGCCGGAGGAGCAGGCTCTTCCCTGCGCCGTTGGGGCCCATAATGACGGTGATACCCTTGGAAGCGATCTCGAGGTCGATTTGGTCGATCAGTGTACGCCCGCCCGCGTGATAACTGAGGCCGGATACCTGGACAGGCAACATTGCTCCCGTGTCAGGCATCGGCGGGCTGTCCGGAAGCCTCACGGAGCAGCGAGACGGTGGCGTTCACTGCGAGCGAGAGCACAATCAGGATCATGCCAAGCGCGAGGGCGAGGGCCAGATTACCCTTTGACGTCTCGAGTGCGATGGCCGTCGTCATGACTCGGGTGAGATGGTCAATGTTTCCGCCGACGATGATGACCGCGCCGACTTCGGCGATGGCACGGCCGAATCCGGCAAGCGCCACCGTTGCGAGGCTGTGTTTTGCATCCATCAGGAGCGTCGTGACAGCGGTCCGGTGCGGGACGGAAAGCGACCGGAACAATTCCGCGTACTCGGCATGGAAGTCTTCGACGATCTGCCGCGACAAGGCGGTCACTATGGGAGCGACTAGGATTGTCTGGGCGATGATCATCGCTGTTGGCGAATATAGGAGGTCGAGCCAGCCGAGTGGTCCGCTGTTAGATAGAATAAGGTAGGCGACCAGTCCGACCACGACCGGCGGCAGCCCCATCAGCGCGTTCACGCAAACGATGATGCATTGTCGGCCCCTGAAATCGCCGATACCGATTACGGCCCCGAGTGGGAACCCGATAACGCATGAGATGCCGACCGCTGTGAGGCTGACCCTCAGAGAGAGACCAACGATCTCGAGGAGATCACCGTCGCCAGCCACTATGAGGTTAAAGGCTTCGGCGAAAGCGGCCACAAACTCTTGCATCACGAAATTCCCAGATGACGTTTTGAGTCATGAAGGCGCCTCGCGGCTTTGTCCAATAAATTTGGTTAATTTACATTAAAATACGTTAAAGTGCATAAATTTGCAAAAATTAAGCCGTTAGCACGGCCTGCTAATGCCCGATAAATACAGGGTCCCGCTTTTCGGCGAAGGCGGCGAGGCCTTCGAGGCAGTCGGATGTTCCGTCGAGGGTTCGGCGGATGGTTTCGGCGGCGGCCATTGCCTCCTTGGTCGGCTTCTCCGCTAATTCCCGCTTCACGCGCTTCGCGGCTCTCAGAGCGAGAGGCGCGTTGCGGGCGATTTGGCTTGCCAGCGCGTTCGCCATCTCGGCCAGATCGTCGTGCGTGTCGACCACATGATGCAGGAAGCCCATCTCTTGCATGCGCCGGGCGCTGAAGTGTGCAGCCGTATATGTCAGAAGCGCATTGAGGCCGTCGTGCCCGTCGCGCAGTAGCCGCACGATGCTGCCGGTGGGAATGATTCCAATGCCTGTCTCAGTCAATCCGAAATCGGCCGCCGCGACGGCAAGGCGGAGATCACAGCCGAGCGCCAGCTCAGTTCCGCCGCCAAGTGCATGGCCGTTGACCGCGGCGATAACGGGCACGGGGATTTTTTCGATATCCAGTAGGGCTCGGTCGACCAGCTCGACGTATTGCCAGCGGTCCTCCTCGTCGAGTTCCTTGCGCTCCTTGAGATCCGCGCCGGAGCAGAAACCTTCACCCGCACCTGTGATAACGACGCAGCGAATATCGATATCCGCTTCGATCTGAGCCGGGAGTGCGAGCAATCCCTCGCAGATCGGCGTGGATAGGGCATTGCGCCGTTCCGGACGGTTCAACGTCACCCGGAGAATATGATCATCCTTTTCAATTTTGAGGTATTCGTCCATGCCGCACTCTCCCGCGCTTGTCGACTTCGTGTGGCGGCATAATAGGTCATTGCAGCGAAGGAGTGTGAGAAATGCTCGAAGATCTACAAGCACGCGTCAATGCTGATCCGGAACTCGTGCGGCGGGGGCAATGGGTCAATCTCAGTTTTGTTCTCGGTGTGGGCGAGGCGGAGTATGTGATTGCGATCGCCGATGGCAGGATCGAGAACGTGGAGGCGCGGCGACTGCCGACGCATGGCGGTCTTTTCGCCATCCGAGCGGCTCGGGAAACCTGGGAAGAACATTGGAAACCGATACCCAAGCGCGACTATCACGACATCTGGAGCATGCTGCCAAAGGGTCTCGCTACGCTTGACGGCGACCTGCTGCCACTGATGCAGAACCTTCAGTATTTCAAGGATGTCCTTGCGATTCCACGCCGGAAGGAGGACTGACAATGCCAGAGTTCGAGCCCATCGTTGGACGGTATTTCACAATGGACGTGCAAGGTGCGCCGTGCCGCATCTATGTGGAAGAAGCGGGCTCGGGCATTCCGCTTGTATGCTTGCACACCGCCGGCTCCGATGCGCGGCAGTATCGACATTTACTGTGCGATCCGGCGATTACGGACCACTACCGGGTGATTGCTTTTGACCTGCCATGGCACGGGAAGTCCGTGCCACCGCAGGGGTTTCGGCAAATCGAATACAAGCTGACGACTGATCTCTATAAAGAGACGATTATGGCGTTCTGTCGTGCTTACGATCTCGCAAATCCGGTGGTTATGGGATGTTCGATGGGTGGACGCGTGGTTCTGCACCTGGCTTTGGAACAGGCGGGCTACTTCAAGGCTGTTATTGCGCTCGAAGGATCCGACAAGCTCGAGCCTTACTACGACCTCGATTGGCTCAATCGGCCGGACGTCCACGGCGGTGAGGTATGCGCCGCCTTCGTCTCGGCTCAGGTGGCGCCACAGAGCCCGGATGAGTGCCGATGGGAGACGCTCTGGCATTACATGCAGGGTGGCCCCGGTGTCTTCAAGGGTGACCTCTATTTCTATTGGCATGATGGCGATTTTGATGACCGATCGCCGCTTATCGACACGGATAAATGTCCAGTCTACCTGCTGTCCGGCGAGTATGACTCGTCTTGTACACCGGAGCGCACCGAGGCCACTGCGGCCCGCATCAAGGGTTCCAAAGCGACGGTTATGGAGGGTATGGGGCATTTCCCCATGTCTGAGAACCCGGTGCTCTTCCGGACCTATATCCTGCCGGTTCTTGAGGAGATTCGCGGGCCGTGATGGAGTGTCTTTGTTAAAGAAACGGGCAAACGGCCCATGCGCACCCTAATTGGATTCGGTTTCCACTATCTCACAGCTTTGGGTCGGCGATGTGATTGATTCTTCGTTGAGAACGAGCAGTAGTCTCGAGCAACCCGTCCCTTCAATCGGAGGGGAGCGATGCACGATTCCGTGGCCCGACCCGGCGCTGCTGCCTTTGAAGATTGCGACATCGAAGAGCGCCAAGTCTTTGGTCGGTCCTTTGAAGCTTTTCTGGTCGCATAGCGCCTCTGCTGCATACTGCGGATGGACCCATTCGGTAGAGGGGCCACGGTACGTCGTGAGCAGCCGTGTCCGGATGAAATCGCGGTGGAATTTCCAGCACGCATTGTGATTGATACGCTCTAGCCGAACATCGACAAGGCGGGTCTTAGCTATTCGCGCATAGGTCCTTACGAGCTCCTCAATGTCATTTATGAGAAAATTGCGCATCTCTCCGCTGGCCATGCCACTGTCGTCGAAGAACGAAATAATGGCGCATCGAAGTT
>DJKK01000177.1 GCA_002434595.1 Alphaproteobacteria bacterium UBA6544
GTCGACTAAGTAACCAGATCGGCCATGGTGGCAAAGACCGCCGGCGTAATGCGTATGACGTGGTCGGCGCGCTTGATCGGCGTCGTCGGTTTTTTGGGCTGGATACCGATATACGACCTAGTTCTCGTCTCCGACCACTCGGGCGATGTGGTCGGACAAGCTGCGCGCATTGGACACTAGAACACTTACTAACTTGCGGAGCAGTGGGTCAGCATTGGCGAGGATAGACTGAATCGCCACCTTTGGGACAGGGATAAGGACAGTGTCGATAACCGCGACAGCGCTTGCGATGCGGTTGGATTCGTCGATCAGCGCCATTTCTCCGAAGATGCCGTTTTTCTCGACGGTTCCTAGTGTCATTTTTTCGCCACCGACTTTGCGGGAAATCTCAACGATACCGTCTTCGACAATATAGGCACGGTCGCCAAAATCGCCTTCGTCAAATATTGCTTGCCCCGCCTGAATGCTGATCCGTTCGAGATCATCTTGTTCGGTCGTAGTCATGCGTCTGCCTCGTCCCCGCTGTTCAATTTGCATCTGCTACAACACATATAACGGTTCATGCGCGCAACGATAAGTAAAAACGTGATTTCCCTATTATTGACGTTTACGTAAACGTAAATAATAATATCGCGTGTTCAGACTAGGAGCGAGAGATGATATGGCGAAGGTACTGGAGACATTCAGGGGCGGCGTGTTCCCTTGGGAAATTGACATCATGGGACACATGAATGTGCGCTACTACACGTCCAAACACGACGAAGCGACCTTGCAGTTCTTTGGTGCACTCGGTCTAACGGTTGCGTATTTTTGAGACCAGGACCGAGGCATGGCGGCGGTTCAACAAAACACCACCTATGCTCGGGAGCTACTGGCCGGCGATCTTGTTGCGATTACCAGCGAGGTCCTCGAAATCGGCGAGCGAAAAAAACAGTTTCGCCATACCATGGTCGAATGCCTGACCGGCGATATCGCTTCCACTTCCCAAATTAGAGGCGTTCACATTGATCGTACAATGCGTCGGTCGACCGCATTTCTCGACCATATTAGAACAAAGGCGCTGGAGCTTGCCGGGGATATAGCAGAATGAAGGCGGCCTACTCTATTTCCGACCTGGCAGCTGAGTTTGACGTTACGACGCGGACCATCCGGTTCTATGAGGATCAGGGGCTTATTGCTCCTCTGCGTCAAGGGACCCGTCGCTTGTTCCGGCCGCGCGATCGTACGCGGTTGAAGCTCATCCTTCGTGGAAAACGGCTTGGTTTTTCGCTCGCGGAGATATTGGAAATCGTCGATATGTATGATGCCGCGCCTGGTGAGTCGGGTCAGCTTCGTCTGCTAATGTCGAAGATTTCAGACCGCCGGGCGTATCTCCGTCAGCAGTTGCAGGATATTGAAGCGACCTGGAGCGATCTGGATGCGGTTGAAGCTCGGTGTGTAAAACGCATGTCGGCATTGGGAGAGAGTATTTGAAGCCACTGGAAGCCCGAGATCCTGACTTCGAGAAACGCATTCGTGAGAGTTTCTCTTGTCAGCCGTTTATGGCGACGATCGGCGCCTCGCTTTCCCGGGTCGAGCCAGGCCGGGTCGATATCTCCGCTCCATTTGCCGATCACATTACGCAGCAGCATGGATTTATCCATGGGGGTGTGGTTGGGGCGATTGCCGACAATGCCGCGGGGTACGCCGCATATTCGTTGATAGATTCTTACGACTCTGTTTTGACGGTCGAGTATAAGCTGAATCTGTTGACCCCAGCGAAAGGGGAGCGGGTTGAGGCCAGGGCGGAGGTCATGCGTCCCGGACGGACGCTGACGATCGTTCGTTCGGACGTATCTGCATATGATGACGGTATGGAGACGCTCTGCGCGACCGCCGTGGTGACCTTAATCCGGATGGCCGGCTGGTCGGATCAGCGCGGGGGATGACATTTACCGTGGCGACATTGATAATCGTATGAAGGATCGGAGATTATGATACCGAACGAGTTACCGGGATTGGATTTTGGGCTCGGTGATACCGCTGACATGATGCGCGATACGGTTCGCAGTTTCGCTGTGGATGAAGTGGCGCCGCGCGCGGCCGAGATCGACAGCACCGATACTTTTCCACGTGATTTGTGGCCGAAGATCGGCGCACTTGGACTGCATGGCATCACCGTGGAGGAGGAATATGGCGGTGCCGGAATGGGCTATACGGAGCATGTAATCGCGGTCGAGGAACTGAGCCGCGCCTCAGGTTCCGTCGGGCTGAGCTACGGTGCGCATTCCAATCTTTGCATTAACCAATTGCGTCGCAATGGCAATGAGGCACAGAAGCAGAAATACTTGCCGAAGCTGGTTTCAGGAGAACATGTCGGTTCTCTCGCCATGAGTGAACCGGGAGCCGGTTCCGACGTCGTTTCGATGAAGCTGCGGGCTGAGAAGAAGGGCGATCGCTATATTCTCAACGGGAATAAGTTTTGGATCACCAATGCGCCGGATGCGGACATTTTGATCGTCTATGCCAAAACGGATCCCGAAGCAAAACAGCACGGCATTACCGCCTTCATCATCGAAAGGGATTTTCCGGGATTTAGTGTGGCGCAGAAACTCGACAAGCTCGGCATGCGCGGATCCAGCACGGGGGAGCTCATCTTTGAGAATTGCGAGGTGCCCAAGGAGAATGTACTTAGCGACGTTGGCGGTGGCGTCCACGTTCTGATGAGCGGCTTGGATTACGAACGCCTTGTGCTGTCCGGCGGGCCACTCGGTATTATGCAGGCATGCATAGACGTGGTCGTACCGTATGTCCACGAGCGTGAACAGTTTGGGCAGCCGATCGGTAAGTTCCAACTGATGCAGGGCAAGCTTGCCGACATGTACACAACTATGAATGCCTGTAAGGCGTACGCTTATGCCGTGGCAAAAGCGTGCGATCGACACGATACGACACGTAAGGATGCCGCCGGGGTCCTATTGTATACGGCGGAGAAAGCGACTTGGATGACGCTCGAGGCCATTCAATCGCTTGGTGGCATGGGATATGTCAACGAAAGCCCGACAGGGCGTCTGCTGCGCGATGCGAAGCTTTATGAAATCGGTGCGGGCACTAGCGAAATCCGAAGAATGCTGATCGGTCGCGAACTCTTCGAGGAGACGAAATAATGGCAGATACCAAAACGCTCGACCCCATGACGGTCGACGCAAGCCTGACGACGATTTATCCACCAAAATTCAAGGCGATGTGTATCGGCCGGGAAAAACGGAAGATTGGAGATGTCCTGGGCATTAATAATTTCGGCTTCAATCTCGTGACGCTGAAGCCGGGCGCGGCGTCGGCACAACGGCACTGGCACTCGCATTCCGACGAGTTCGTCTACATCCTCGAGGGTGAGGTGACATTGATCACCGACGCGGGCGAGCAGGTCCTAAGCGCTGGCAAGGTCGCTGGATTTCCCGCGAATGCAGCTGACGGACATCATATGGTGAACAAGACCGAATCCGATGTGCTTTATCTGGAGATCGGTGACCGGCCGCCAAAGGATAACATTGACTATCCGGATATCGATATGTTGCCGCGTAATGGAAAGCTCGTCCACAAGGACGGCACACCCTATTAAGGGCTACAGGATGGCGCGCAAGAGATATTTCACCGGGTCGCGATGTGAAGAACGGGGCGGTTATGCCCGCGGTGTGCGCGACAGTAACTTGGTTTTTATATCCGGATGCGTCGGGTTCGACTATGAGCAGGATACGATCGCAGGCGATATCGTCGAGCAGACGCACCAGGCTTTCCGAAACATCAATCGCGGACCGGAAGAGCTGTCGCCATATTTTGAAGACGTTGTTCTCATCTTCATCTACATCGCCGATCGTGCCTTCTACGAACAGACGGTCGACATCATTGGCGAGTACTGGCGTGACCTTCGCCCGGCCAACACCTTTATCATCGCGGAATTGGTCGATCCAAGGATGAAAATCGAAATCGAGATTACAACACGCGATGGCAGAGGTGCAGGCTGATGGCGACAGTTCTGATCACTGGCGCCAGCCGAGGCATTGGGCGTGAACTCGCGGATCAGTACGCCGCCGATGGTTGGGAGGTGATCCCGACCTGTCGTGATCCGGCAGGTGCGGGGATGAATGATGCGGTCAAGTTGGACGTGACGAATTCAGAGGACGTGTGCGATCTCGCGATGTACCTGAAGGATCGACCAATCGACGTTTTGATTAATAATGCAGGCGTGATCGGGCAGCGAGATTCTGCCATTGGGACGATCGACTATGCATTATGGGAGGAAGTATTCCGCGTAAATACCCTTGCGCCCATTCGGGTAGCGGAGGCGGTAGTGGAAAACGTGGCGGCATCGGACTGCAAGAAAATGGTCTTCGTTTCGAGCATCATGGGTAGTATCGCAAGTAACGGCGGAGGACACTACCTATACCGGTCGACGAAGGCGGCGCTCAATGCCGCCATGGTAAGCTTGTCGCTCGAGCTTTCACTACGCGGCGTGATTTGCGTCTCGATGCACCCAGGCTGGGTCCGGACAGATATGGGAGGGCCAACAGCGGCAGTCGCGGTACCGGACAGTGCATCCGGTATTCGACGAGTAGTCCAGAGGCTTTCATCGACCGACAACGGCCGTTTCTTCGATTACACTGGCGACGAAATCCCTTGGTAGGACACCGTCGAAACGGGAACCTGCAAGCAATGACCGAAACGATCGACTTCTACTTCGAATTCGCAAGTCCCTATGGTTATCTCGCGAGCTTGGAGGTTGACGATCTTGCGGCCAAATATGGACGCAGTGTGAATTGGCGCCCGTTCATGTTGGGCGCCATCTTCAAGGTAACCAATAGCGCGCCGATGATGACAATTCCTATAAAGGGAGACTACATGTATCGCGATGTCGCTCGGTGTGCGAAGCTCATGGGCGTTCCGTTGACCAAACCCGAAGTCGCACCGATGAATTCGCTCGCGGCAATGCGGGTGTTTTACTGGCTGCTGGACCAAGATACGGGAAAAGCCGTTTCTTTCGCGAAGGCGATTTATCATGCCTATTGGGGAGTGGGTCGCGACATGAGCCCGGTGGATGCTGTGTTGGCCGTCGTAAGCGACCTTGGGGTTGATCCTTTAGCGGCGAGAGTGGCGACACAGGATGCTGCGGTGAAGGAGCAATTGAAGCGGGAGACGCAGTTGGCGATCGACCGAGGCGCATTTGGGTCTCCCTTCATCTTTGTCGATGATGAAGGATACTGGGGTCACGACCGCATGCATCATATAGAGCATCATCTTCGCCACGGTGGGATTTGAGGTATAGCGATGGCGGAATTGCCCGGCGTAAGTTTTTTGGTACCCGTTTTTAACAAGGCGCCGCATCTGCCCGCTGTCTTGCGTCAGATTTCCCGCCAAACCGGAAACTTCCCTCGGCAGTTCGTTTTTGTCGATGATGAGTCGACGGACGGTTCGCTCGAACTTGTTCGCGAGTTGACCGCGGACTGGCAAAACGTCGTGATCCAAAGCCAATCGAATAGGGGCTCTGCTGGTGCCACAAACGCCTGTATTGCATTAGCTGATCAGCCTTACATAAAATTTGTTGATGCGGATGACTTAATCTCCGACGCAGCAAGCGAAACGCTGCTACGAGTTCTCGATGCCAGCGATGCATGCCTCGCATATGGAAATGTGACGCGATATGTCGACGAAAATGAGATCGACCTGACGGAGCGTGTCGCAAACCCCGCGACTGAAGAATTGGTCGATGCGTTGCGGTTGGCGATGAAGAATTCTCTGTTTAATCCGACGCAATGCCTGGTGCGCACTGCGTCCGTTCAGGAGACAGGTGGCTGCGATGAACGAGTTGTCCATTCGCAAGAATACTCGATGACACTTCGGCTTGCGCGGCGTTGGCCAATTTTGCGGGTTGACGCACCGGTCGCCTTTATACCGGAGCAGGCCGAACGTCTCTCCAATAACGAAGCGCGGCAGTTGCAGCGTGTCACGAGGGCTCTGGCATTGTTTCTCCGGGATTACGAGGATACGGACGCCGCGTTGCAGCGTTTTGCATGCCGCCGTGCGGCAGGTCGCGCGTGGCACTACGTTCGACGTCGTGCAGGCGCTGGTTTGGGGTCGCCGTGGTTTAGAAGGTATGTCGCGAGCCACGTTTCCCGCGGCAACAATGCAGCCGACTTCATAGACGCATGCTGCGAGGCGTTCGACACCTCGCCCAGCGAGGCTTGATTGTGTGTGGCATCGCCGGACTTATTGATCCGAAGCGCGTGAGCTCGCAGGTTGAGCTGGAAAGCGCGGTTATTCGCATGGCTGATATGTTGCAGCATCGAGGACCCGATGACGACGGTTACTTTGTAGATAGGAATTGTGGTCTGGCTCTCAGTTTCCGGCGCCTCGCAATTCAGGATTTAAGCCCGGCGGGAGCGCAGCCGATGACATCGGCAAGCGGTCGTTATGTCGGTATCTTTAATGGAGAAATCTATAATTTTCGAGAATTGCGCCGCGAATTGGAACGTGAAGGCGTGGGACACTGGAACGGTCACTCCGACACGGAGGTCTTGTTGTCATTGGTCGAACGTGTCGGTGTTGAGACCGCGATCGGTCGTCTCGATGGTATGTTTGCGATCGCGATTTACGATAAAAAGCGACGCCGATTGTACCTCTCAAGAGATCGAATGGGCGAAAAGCCGCTTTACTACGGTTGGGCCGGAGGCACGTTCGCTTTTGGCTCCGAACTGAAAGCAATTGCCGCGTGCTCGGATTGGCACGGTGAGGTCGAACCCACCGCGCTTCACGCCTACATGCGGTACGCCTATGTGCCGGCGCCGATGACGATTTACCGGGGCATTCGCAAGTTATTACCGGGCCATTTGCTTACCGTCGATCTGGAGAACCTATCCGTCGGTGTTCTGCCAGCTCCAGATGCCTATTGGAATGCGCGCGCGATTATTGAGGAAGCGCACCGCCATCCATTTGACGGCGGCGAGGAAGAGATTGCCAAACATCTCGATATGCTTTTGACCCACTCAGTTGGCCGACGACTGATTTCGGATGTGCCACTTGGTGTCTTCCTGTCGGGCGGGATCGACTCTTCTGTGATCGCGTCCGTCGCGCAGAAAGTATCATCCAATCCGATCAAGACGTTTACCATCGGCTTTGATGATTCACGTTTCGATGAATCCGAACAGGCGGCAGCCGTCGCAGCCCATCTCGGCACCGAACATGTGGAGTTGAAGGCGACGACCGATGTGCCGGTGCGTCTCGTCGAACGAATGCCCCACGTCTACGACGAACCCTTTGCCGATGTCAGCCAATTACCGACTTTGTTGCTCTCGGAGCTTAGCCGGCAGCATGTGACTGTTGCGCTGTCAGGTGACGGCGGAGATGAATTGTTTCTCGGATATCCACGTTATGTCGCGGCAACGCAGCGATGGGAAGATAGGCGCGGTTTTTTTGCCAGTACCGTCGGGCGTGCAGGCATGCTGTCCACCGCGCTGCCCAAGGCTTTACTAAACAGGGTAAGTCTCGGTAAGCGGCCGTGGCGTCTTGGCGACAAGGCCTACCGCATCGCGGAAGATTCTGCTGCCTCGACGCCGGAAAGATTTTATGAGGCATTCGTATCCCGCTGGCGAACGGCTGTAAAACCGACTTCCGATCCGAGGTCGGGTTATTACTTCGAGGCGGTGCGGCATCCGCGGCTATCGGAGCCCTTGGATCGGATGAGCTATGCCGACGCGGTTACCTATCTCCCCGACGACCTCCTAGTGAAGTTCGACCGAGCGACGATGGCAGTCGGCCTCGAAGGGCGCGCGCCATTACTTGACCATGAAATCGTCCGGTTTGCGTGGCGTATACCCGCGAGCCAGAAGTTGAAGGATGGGATTGCAAAATGGCCATTGCGGAATGTGCTTTCCAAATATGTACCGGCCAAGATTTTCGATAAACCGAAGCAGGGGTTTGAGCCGCCGTTGGGTGAATGGCTACGAGGACCGTTGCGGGACTGGGCGGAATCGCTACTCGATCAGAGGAGCTTGGCCGACGGTGGCTTTGTCAATGCTGCGCCCGTACATGACCTCTGGCGGGAACACCTTGCGGGTGTCCGCGACTGGCGGTTCGAATTATGGAATGTGTTGATGTTCCAGGCTTGGCGGAAGGCTTGGAGAGTGTAGATGCATCGGTGCCCGTGAGGACGGGGCCGGAGCCCGTAAGGAGAGTTTGTGATGCCTGCAATTGAATCGACGGCGAAACCGCGCTCGAAGGAGTTCCGAGCCAACGCCGCCGCCATGCAAGAGCTAGTGGATGATTTGCACGAAAAGGTGCGAGCTTTGGAGTACGGTGGCGGCGACGCCTCACGTAAGCGTCATCTGGCCCGTGGAAAATTGCTGCCTCGCGAACGGGTTCGTGCACTGCTCGATCCGGGTTCGCCGTTCCTCGAGTTTTCCCAACTGGCAGCGCACGAAGTATACGACGATGTCGTATCTGGCGGAGGCATCATCACGGGCATTGGTAGTATCGAGGGGACGGAGTGCGTGCTCGTCGTGAATGATGCGACCGTTAAGGGTGGCACCTACTATCCGTTGACCGTGAAGAAGCACCTGCGCGCCCAAGAAATCGCACGCGAGAACAATCTGCCGTGTATTTACCTCGTGGATTCGGGTGGCGCCAATCTGCCGACTTGGACCGGTGTGTTTCCCGACCGATACCATTTTGGCCGAATTTTTTACAATCAGGCAACCATGTCGGCCGCCGGCATTCCGCAGATTGCGGTCGTCATGGGGTCCTGCACTGCGGGGGGGGCCTACGTTCCGGCGATGGCGGACGAAGCGGTAATCGTTCGCAATCAAGGAACGGTATTCCTAGGCGGGCCGCCGCTGGTCAAGGCAGCTATTGGCGAGGTGGTGACGCCAGAGGAACTCGGCGGAGCGGATGTTCACTGTAGGGGGTCAGGCGTAACCGATCACTATGCGGAGAACGACAGTCATGCCTTGGGTATCGCACGGCGGATCGTTGCCAACCTGAACCGGGTAAAGCAGCCGAACATCCGTATCCGAGAACCGAAGGAACCGCGCTACGACCCGTCCGAGATTTACGGTGTCGTCCCGTCGGACACTCGAAGGCCATATGACGTCAGGGAAATTATTGCACGCATCGTAGACGGCAGTGAACTTGACGAGTTCAAACAACTTTACGGTACCACCTTGGTATGCGGTTTTGCGCATATCCACGGGTATCCGGTTGGCGTCATTGCCAACAATGGCATTCTTTTCAACGAATCATCGGAAAAGGGCGCGCACTTTATTGAACTCTGCTGCCAACGGGGCATTCCGCTTCTCTTTCTGCAGAACATCTCCGGGTTCATGGTGGGTAAGAAATACGAAGCAATTGGTATCGCAAGGGCTGGTGCGAAGCTGGTGCACGCGGTGGCCTGTGCAAATGTTCCGAAATTCACTGTTATTGTCGGTGGCTCCTTTGGTGCAGGGAATTACGGGATGTGTGGCCGCGCATTCGGTCCGCGGTTCCTGTGGATGTGGCCGAACGCGCGCATTTCGGTGATGGGCGGAGAACAGGCGGCGAGCGTCTTGGCGACGGTGCGCCGGGACAACTATGAGCGCCGTGGCAAAGATTGGAGCGAGGAAGAGGAGGCGGCGTTTCGGGCCCCGATCGTCGATCAGTACGACCGAGAGGGACATCCGTACTACGCCTCAGCGCGCATTTGGGATGATGGCATTATCGATCCGGCGGAAACCAGACGCACGCTCGCGATGTCTATCTCATCCGCCCTGAATGCGCCGATCGAACAGACGCGTTTCGGCGTCTTTCGTATGTAGCGGGAGAAGCCAGAATGAACGAACCTGTTGTCATCGTGGAACGGGATAAACATGGCGTCGCCACCGTGACCTTAAATAGGCCCGAGGTAAACAACGCCTATAACCGACGTGTGCTGCAAGCGCTTAGCGATGGCCTAGCTGAATTAGCGAGCGACGATGCGCTCAGGACCCTTGTATTGCGGGGAAACGGCCGACATTTCCAAGCCGGCGTAGACCTCAAGTTTCAGAGTGAACTTGCGGCCATGTCCGAAGCGGAGAATGAGTCCGTATCGGTCTTGTTGACTGGTTTGATGCGGGATCTGAATGCGTTTCCGGTTCCGACGGTCGCATTAATCCATGGTGCCTGTATTGGCGGTGGGACGGGGATCGCCGCGTCCTGTGACATTGTGATCGCCAGCGAAGACGCGTTTTTCGCGGTCGCCGAGGTCAAATGGGGCGCCCATGCGTCGCCGATCTTTCCGCAACTAATAGCCGCGATGGGCGTTCGTCACCTGCGCAGGTATGCCGCAACAGCCGAGCGATTCGATGCGCTGCGCGCCAAGGAGATCGGGTTTGTCCATGAAGTCTGTCCAGTCGGTGGCCTCGATGACGCCCTGGAGACAGTTGTCGATTCGATCATGCTGAACGGTCCGAAAGCCGTGCGCCGCTCAAAAGCTTTGGCACTCGAGATATCCGGCCTCGCTCTAGACGACACGACTGTTAGCGAGCTTGCTGCCCAGCATGCGGAGACGCGGCGATCCGTTGAAGCTCAAGAAGGGTTTTCCAGCTTTGTGGAGAAACGCCCCGCAGCTTGGCACCCGAAGACCGGATAGTGGGGCGTTTGCCAATGAGGTTTTTGCCGCGAAATGGTGTGATCGGGTTTTCGTTGAAGGTGACGATGTTCACCTTAATCCAGCTCGCGCATCGACGACTGAGACGATAGGGGTATGCCGTTGTGATTAGTAAAATATTAGTGGCAAATCGTGGTGAGATCGCATGCCGTGTGATGCGGACGGCGCGGCGTATGGGTATTCGTACCGTCGCTGTATTCTCGGATGCCGATGCGGACGCGCTGCATGTGGAAATTGCCGATGAGGCAAGTCATATCGGCGGTTCTCGGGCGCAGGACAGCTATCTGTGTATTCCGGCTATCGTAGATGCCATACAAGCAACTGGTGCTGATGCGGTTCATCCGGGATATGGGTTCCTATCTGAGAATGCTGGATTTGCCGAAGCATGTGCCGACGCGGGAGCGGTTTTTATCGGCCCGCCTCCGGACGCGATCCGTGCCATGGGATCGAAAAGCGAAGCCAAAGCGCTGATGGAGACAGCCGGCGTCCCGCTTTTGCCCGGCTATCACGGCGACGACCAATCCGACGAAACGTTGATTGCGGCGGCAGAGCAAATCGGCTTTCCTGTCATGGTCAAGGCCGCTGCGGGTGGCGGTGGTCGTGGCATGCGTATGATTGACGATCCGGGGTCCCTGGAGGAAGGTTTGGCGGGTGCGCGGCGCGAAGCGAAGGCGGGCTTTGGCGACGACACCTTATTGATTGAAAAATACCTCGGTCGGCCGCGGCATATAGAAATGCAGGTTTTCGCCGACCGACATGACAATGCTGTCCATGTATTCGAGCGCGATTGCTCGATCCAGCGACGTCATCAAAAAGTCGTAGAGGAAGCGCCGGCACCCGGCATGACCCCGGAAATGCGTGCGGCGATGGCGGATGCAGCGGTGAAGGCGGCTCGCGCAATTGGTTATGTCGGCGCGGGTACGGTCGAGTTTCTCGTAGAGGCAGAGCGCATGGGTGAGCCAGACTGCTTCTATTTCATGGAGATGAATACCCGATTGCAAGTCGAACATCCGGTCAGTGAAATGATCGCTGGCGTTGATCTCGTTGAATGGCAGATTCGCGTCGCCAACGGCGAGCCTCTCCCACTCGATCAGGATGCGATTGTGCTTGAAGGGCACGCGGTCGAGGTAAGGCTTTATGCCGAAGACCCTGTGCGTGATTTCCGGCCCTCGCCCGGACCGCTTACCCACTTTTGCATGCCGGAAGAAGGACCTCATTTGAGGATCGATACGGGTGTTCGCGAAGGTGATGAAGTCACAATGCATTATGATCCGATGATCGCGAAGATCATCGGCTGGGACAGCGATCGCCCTGGCGCTTTGTTACGTCTCGGTAATGCGCTTGGCGAGACGCATCTCGTCGGAACGACGACAAACCTCGATTTCCTGTCAGCGGTGATCGGCAGTGAGGGGTTCGCCGAAGCCGATCTCGATACCGGGTTTATCGCGAGGCACGAAAAGACGTTGTTTCCCGATACAGGCTTGATTGAGCCGGAAACGCTCGCGCTTGTGGCGCTGGCAGATTTGTTGTGGACGGCGGGGTCGCGGACCGCGGGAGTGTCGACATCCGGAGATCCGTATTCGCCGTGGGCGACGATTGATGGATGGCGTTTGAACGGGCGTGCGCATATTGAGTTGCGATACAGCCAGGGAAACGAGGAGCTCGTCGTTTCAGTCCACGGTCAAGGCGATGGCTATAAGATGGCATTCGATGACAGGGTGCTCGATGTCCGTGGCGATCTCCGTCCGGATGGACGTCTCGCGGCCGAAGTTGACGGGCACCGCGTTGTTGCTTCCGTGATTCGGCATGGAAGTGAGCGGCACGTGTCTGGTCCTCGAGGAACCCGAATTCTGGAAACCGTCGACCCGCTAAGCGCGGATGCCTCAGGTGCCGCTGCGGGAGGTCGTTTAAGCGCGCCGTTACCGGGGCGAGTGGCGTCCGTCAGCGTGGCGCCCGGTGACTCGGTTTCTGCAGGACACATCTTAATGGTCATCGAGGCTATGAAAATGGAGCATGCGATAACGGCACCCGCATCAGGTACCGTTGAAGTCGTGCATTTCGCCGAAGGCGACCAGGTCGACGAAGGTGCGGAATTGCTAGCTTTGAGCGCCGATTGACCAATCTGTCGAGGTTTTCGGGGGGCGTACCGGCGGCTTGACTCCCGATCATCGGGAAGGTCTCTTGGATGTTGGCTTCTGCGGGTATTTGATTTGCCTTGTGAGTGGTTATGGCTCGGAAAAAAGGCGGGCTGAGTGAGTTGAGGGGCGAGACGGAGCGTTTCGATTTGACCATCGATACTAAGGCGGCCGCTCGAGCCGAATCCATCACCGCCGCGCTTGCTGGTGAGTATCTGGAATACCTCAGAGGAGAGCTTGGCCAACTCGACACCTTGCTATCTCAGGCACGGGGGAGTGAGCGGGCAGTCGATGACCTGCGTCGCAAGGCGCACGATATCCGTGGTCAGGGTGGAAGCTTTGGGTTTCCAATGATCAGCCAGGTTGCGGATGCTATGCACATATTGTGGGAAGCGCAGGACGGGTTTCTCGATGCGGAAGGGGAATTGACAGGCCGTGAACTCTTGGCGCTGATGCGCCGCCTCGCCGAAGATCAGGAGAACGAGAACACGGCACTCGTGGCCGAAGCTGAGCGTGTCGTGGATCGCGTTTGGCTGGAGTACGGCGACGCCTGATGCTGCATATCATCAAGCTTGCGGTGGGCATCGAGGATATCGAGCATCTCGCATCGGTTCAGCAGCGACGACTGGTGGATATGCGCGCAGCACAGGGCGAGGATGCGAAGCTTTGGCATCGGACGCGCCATGCGCCGCGACGTGCGTCCGAGTTGCTCGACGGTGGGTCAATGTACTGGGTGATCAAAGGGCGTATTGCGGCCCGGCAGCGGCTCATCGGATTCGAGACGGACAACGACGAAGAAGGGCGTAAGGTCTGCTTCATCATGCTTGATCCGGAAATTGTGCCAACGGCGCCGCGCCGTCACCGCGCATTTCAGGGGTGGCGATACTTTGCGGATGCTGATACACCGCCGGATCAGCCGAAGCGGCAGGGCGAGGAAGATTTCCCGCCTGAAATGGCGGCAGAACTTCGGGAACTGGGTTTGTTGTAGCGAATTTTTCCGTTTTTTTGCAAATTAGGCATTGAAGTGCCCCATTAGCATCATTATTAATACCGCTCGCGGTCTACGCTTTGTGCGTGACCTCTCCAGCAGACTGAATGTCGGTAACGGCCTATTTCGGGCTGTTGGGTTCTTTGACAGAGTGTATTTTA
>DJKK01000265.1 GCA_002434595.1 Alphaproteobacteria bacterium UBA6544
TGCGGCTCTATCGTCAGCAGTCAACCGGCGATTGGACGACCCTATCACACCGAATTGCAGAAGATCTATCGCAATACCCAAATCTACCTCAATCGGCCGGTGGGTAAATCACGCGCTTATGAACGTTTCAAGCACTGGCTGCAGAACATCCCAACAATATGGTGTATCTAAGTTCGGGAGCGGTTGCCTCCGCATATGGACAATCAGCGCAGGTCTCCGGGAATCCAATCAATCTAGCGGCACAATGTGCAAAATTAGAATCTTAACATATCCGGCAGATGAAATGAGAATTGCTTAATTTATATCCGATTAGTGTGCTTAGCTGACCTAGCGGGATTGTCACCTACATCGACGAACTTGAAAAATTCGAACGAATTTCTTCGTATAATCGACTGATTAGCTTTGTGCCAAATTGATAGAAAACTTATTAACCTAGTTCCCTGTCATACAACACAGAATTTACATCGAGCCAAAGCAACCGTTCTTTGAGCGTAAATTGCTAGCGATTTCGACACAAACATCGCGCATCGACTTCAACCGAAAATGGTCGCCTAACGCCAACTTCAGGCGATCGCAATTCAAGGAACAATTCAGAGGGCGATCTTCAATTACTTCATAGAACTCTTCAAAATTGCAGCGAACCATTGTTCGCCTGTTCGGGAACTCGTTTCCAATTTTCTCGATCAATTGATCATAAAGATCAGCGCGGCTCAAATTTTCTGGCCCGCCAATATGAAAAGTACCCGTTAAACCATTTTCCAATAACGCTCCGACACACTCCGCGAAATCGCCAACCTCAATTGGAGAAAAGATTTGGTCCTCTGCACATCTGATTTCTTCACTTCTTTCCAATGCCTCTATCCAGCCACGAAACAAAGTGCCTTTCTCAGCAAGTGCGCTCACGACCTTCGGTAGTCTCAGTACAAGATGCGACGCCCCAACACTCTCTAAGTATTCTTCAACTTCCAGTTTTTGCCGGGCGTACTGGTGCAATGGACCCGTTTCATCGGTTTCTTGATAATCTCCCTTCCGTCCATCAAAAACCGCATCCGTCGATATGAAAACCGGCTTACACTTTGCAGAAAGCGCACTGTCGATATGACGGATAGCGGCCTCTACGTTAATCCGTCGGGATTTATTGATATCACGGGCGCAATCGTCGATTTTTGTCATTCCAAATAAAAAAATTACAGGCGCACCAACCTTTAATTCTCGCAATATCGGTCTCAAATCGTCGTTCAATGCATCAAATTTCAGTAGTCCTTCCGATACCTTTGAATAGGTGGTCCCTATCGTCCCTTTTGGGCCAAATTTGCGCATGATTGCGCTACCCAAAAAACCGCTCGCACCGACTATCAAGCGATCAGCTAACATGTTCTCCTACCAAGCAGTGCGTCCTCCGTCGTTCGAAACGACTGTGGCCGTTTTGTACGATGATACACCCGACACCAAAAATGCTATCGCAGACTAATATTCAATTATTGTGCCCATGATGCCGAGCGGTAATAAGTTTGCGAGCCTTTTAATAAAGCCTTCGTCCTTATTGATTACCACACCACCGGGAGCAAGCGCGCTGAACCGAACTCCATCAGACGACCAATAGGTATCAAGAAAACGCGTAAGACCGATTAACTCGGATTTCACAACCAAGTAACTCACAGGTTATAATTTTTTGATCGTTTAAAATATCTGGTTCGTTGTAGGTATGCTACTCCGGAGCAATTAATCCTAAGTCCGAACTCACATCCAAGGTTACGCCCGACCTCCGTATACGATTTTCTCGCCAAATCTTCGGCCGCAAAACAAAACGCCCATCAGTCCGACATTGATGTCTTGACGCGATTGATCAAGTGCAAACTCCTCCAAACTCGAGAACGCCTGACTGCGGCCTTCGACGGTAGGGTTATTGGCGGCATTGTTAATTAGGTGGTCGAAGCGCCCATATTCCTCACGGAGACGCCAAGAACTCATCCGTATAAACCTCAACGGTGCGCTTCTGAAACTTTACCGCATCGCGACCCGCATCCTGGGCCAAATCAATCAGCTGATGCGTAATATCGAGATCACCACTATGATTCGTAAGGAACACATGATCAGCCACCGGCGCGCTCTTAGCCTCCTCGACCGCAGTCGCCGAGATCGATAAACGCTTTTTCATCAGTGAACTGCGATACAAGAATAAAGTTCACCAAGCCCCATTCCTTGTGACTATTCCAGCAACTAACATACCAAAAACGTGTATTTTAGTTGAAGTCGAATGATAATCACTCGGACGTGTCAGTGTTATTTTGCGTGTCGACCCTACATTGCCGTGAATTTGCGTGATATGTGGTCTTATATAACGGGAAATTACATGCATAATCCGGAGGCTCGGCTCACACCGCCGCATAAAATCAAATTTTGGATCGAGACATGAGCGATAACAAGGCGCCGTTCGGCGGAGATCTAGCGCAATATCACGCAAATTACCGAAGACACCCCCGGGAACGGGATAAAGCAGGACTCAGAATTCTGGAAGATCTGAGAGAAGAATTTTCGGGGACGGTCAGGATTGTCGATATTGGTGCTGGCTGGGGCAGTTATGCTTACCACATTCGAAATGAGATTCGAGATTGTGAGGTTAGCGCGATCGAACTCGATGAAGCATGTATTCAAAATTACAAAACTGAGCCTGATCTACAGGGTATCAATGCCATATCCGCGGATATTATGGCAGCCCA
>DJKK01000080.1 GCA_002434595.1 Alphaproteobacteria bacterium UBA6544
GTGACGATATGAGTGAATCACGATGTCGACAAAGTCGGGATTGTCGAAGGAGTCGGCGCTTCGATCAAATGTGGCGTCGTCAAAGTCCCAATTCGGTGACCACATGTGCCAGAGGAGGCGCGCGATGCCGCGTCGGTCCTTTTTTAGGCCCCGTCGGCCACGCTCCGAATGGAAGTAATACTGATACCAATAGGCCGCCTCCGCAGCGGGCGCCGCCGGCTCAAGCGATCGGGCAATGTTTTGGATGTTGTAAGAGTTCCCGGTCACCAGCGCGGTGACTCTGTCCGGCCACAGCGCCGAGACGACGCAGGCCGCCCGTCCGCCCCAGTCGTATCCACCGACGATCGCTTTCTCGATGTCGAGAGCATCCAGAAGCGCGAGTAAGTCCGCCCCAAAGGCTGCCTGTTCGCCGGAACGCGGTATATCGTCGGACAGAAATATAGTCGGCCCGTAGCCCCGCATATAGGGTACGATGACCCGGGCCCCGGCTTCGGCCAATATCGGCGCGACTTCCGTATAAGCCTCAACGTCGTAGGGAAACCCGTGCAACATGACGCAGGGCCAGCCATCCGCGGGGCCGTACTCGCGGTAGCCAATCCGCAAAACGTCGGTTTCTACGTGTTTCTCTTTCATCTGCAGCCTATCCTACCGAATTATGCTGAGCCGTTCCGGTCAGTCATTCGCACTCGATCCAGTTCCATATGGGCGCAGGAACGGGTGATCGTGAAAAAACACCCTCCTTCCGGACGGCATCGATACGCCGAATTTATCCATGTGCACCGCACCGAGAAACCGATGATTATGGTTGTTGGTCAGAAAAAATTATAAGATTTTCGGCCATCGTCATTGGCCGTGTTCCTAGGTGATTTTATCAATCCGCCTGACGCAAGATTTCGCGTTGTGTCCGACCCTTGTATTCGGTCCTATAGAGCCCGCGGCTCTGGAACTCCGGTACAAGGAGGTCGACGAACTCGTCTATGGCGCCCGGTGAATAGATCGGCGTGAGCATGAAGCCGTCTCCGCCGACTATGTCGATGAAAGCTTCCATCTGATCTGCGACGCTCTTCACCGTGCCGACGAATTGCGGCAAACCAACACTCTGACCGTGGCGGTGCGCGACCTCGCGTAGCGTCATGGGCGTGCCGTCCGGTCGCATGAATCGGGTCCGCATCCGATGGAGTTCCGGCTCTTCGCGGGTTGTCATATCTGCATCTAGCGGAATCTGGGAAAGGTCATAGTCGAGATGCGCTGAAAGAATTGTCATGCCAGCGTCCAGCGGCACGAGTTCGTTGTGTTCTTCTTGCTTCTCACGAGCCTCGGCTTCCGTTTCGCCGATGATGGGCTGTGCCCCAAATAGAATACGGCAGTGATTGGGATCTCGGCCCATTGTTTCCATACGACCTTTTACGTTTGCGAAATACTTGGCGGCGCTTTCCGGGTGTGGCTGGATCGCGAAGATACCGTCGGCATATTTCGCTGCGAAATCCATGCCCTTGGGTGAGGTGCCCGCTTGCAGGATGGCGGGTCCGTTCTGCGGCGAGCGTACGACATTGAGCGGTCCGCGTGATTTGAAGAACGGGCCTTCATGCTCGATGCGATGAACCTTGTTGGGGTCGGCAAATACAGCGCCCTCCTGGTCCATTACAACGGCGTCTTCTTCCCAGCTGTCCCAAAGTTTGCGGCAGACTTCCATATACTCGTGTGCCTGATCATATCTTGTGTCGGCGTCAGCCCGTTGGCTGCCGTAATTAGCTTGCTGGTTCCGATTGATGGACGTCACGACGTTCCAGGCAGCGCGACCATCCGTCAGGTGATCGATTGTCGCCCACATGCGCGCCGCATAGAACGGATGCTGGTTGCTGGTCGAGAAGGTCGCACCAAGTCCGATACGCTCCGTTACTGCCGCCAGCCAGCCGATCAATGGTATCGGGTCGTGCTCTGGCGCCTGTGCTGCATACTGGAGCGCGGGGCCGAGAGAACCAGTATAGGTGTCGGAGATGTAGTTCAGGTCGGCGAAGAACACCATGTCGAAGAGACCGCGTTCGCAGGTCTGCGCAATGTGCTGGTATAGTTCCGGCCGCGCCCAGTTGTCCGTCGTGAATTTGGTCTTCGGATGCCGCCACATGCCGAGGCTGTGATAGCTCGGACCGTGGGTCAGGAACTGTGCGAAATGTATTTTTTGCTTGGCCATAGCCCGACATTATCGCCTTCCATCTGCATTGCAACAGTTGGGCGCGCACTAGCTTGTTTTCCATGGCGAAGCACAAATTTGCAATGGTTGCAGGCGCCTCTGGCGTCGTCAGACGACGCCTTGACGAATACATTCACGGTCTGGATGACTGGGGCGTTGTTGGCTTGTCGCGCCATGCACCGGTCGGCGGGAATGATTTTCCGCGGATCGCTGTCGATTTGACAAATCGAGAGGAAACTGTTGCTGCGCTCTCTGGGGTGAGCGACGTTACCCACGTCTTCTACGAGGCCCGTTTCGATCATCCCTAAGGAGAGGGTGAATCGATCAAGACCAATACTGCGATGTTTCCTAACCTGGTCGATACGCTCGTGCCGAGCGCGCGGCACCTAGCGCATGTGCATGTCGGCAGCGGCGATAAAAATTATGGCCTCGATGTTGGACCATCGGTAACACCGGCTCGCGAGGACCATCTGCGATTTCCACGCGAAAGCTTCTACTATCAGCAGGAAGATCACATTCGTGCGCTCCGGGAAGGTCGGCCGTGGTCGTGGTCGACCGCTCGGCCGACGGAGGCTATGTGACATCGCCGCAAGCATCAGCCGCAGCATGGTCAGTTTGATCTGTGCCTATGCCGCTGTCCACCCGTAACTGGATCTTCCCTTCTCGTTTACGGGTACGGCGGGCAATTTCGAAGCGCTCTACCAGTGCAAGGATGCGCTGCAGCTGTCCAAAGCCACCTCGCATCTGCCAATCAGGATTTCAATATCACGAATGGTGACCTGTTTCGCTGGAAGGACTTGTGGCCGAAGTTCGCCAGTTATTTAGGCATGGAGCTGGGACCTGTTGAGACAGTCGATCTGTCTGATTACATGGCCGATAAGGACTCGGTATGGCGACGCGTCATTGAAAAATAGGTCTAGTTGAGCAGCCGCTCGACCAGGTCGCGCTATAGGAATACTGGCGCCACCTTTGGACGCCAGATTGGGATATCGTCACGTCGATGACGAAGGCGCGTCAGTACGGCTTTCACTATGCCGTCGATCCGGAAGAAATGTTCTTCCGAATGTTCGATCACTTTCGCGGGACGCGCATCTTCCCTTGAAAGAATGTAACCGCCGAAAGCCGGTTACTTGCCGCCAGTCTGTACCA
>DJKK01000034.1:0-1624 GCA_002434595.1 Alphaproteobacteria bacterium UBA6544
TCCGCAGGTGCAGCTGGTAGAACCTCTTTCGGTAGAGATCGCGCACTTCGTTGATTGTTGCCGCACGGGCGCGGTGCCGCGTACCGATGGTCGGCATGCGGTTGATGTCATTGCCGTTCTCGAAGCGATGGAACAATCGATGAAGGCGAACGGCATGCCGACTAATGTCGCGCGGATCGAGGCCTAGCGTGCTGTCCCGGATGTTTCTCGCGTCATGAGTTGGTCGGAAACCGTACAACGATTCCGCGCCCTTGCGGAGGCGTGCCGCAACGGAGATGCATTAGATGAACCGTGGGCAGAATTCCGCGACCACGTCGTGGCCGACAAGTCCGAACCGGCGCATCTTCGAACTGTTCTATCCGAGCTTCGCGCCTGCGAGCGCGACGTTCCACGTGAAGCCGTTATTGTCCTTGACCATGGAACGGGCACTGGAATCAATCTTTTTTATCTCGCCGCGCTTGGCTATCGGGAGTTGTGGGGTGCCAATGTTGTGGACAAGGCGCAAAGCTTCAATCGCGTCTTTCGCGAAGTCCTCGACTATGCGGAAGATCGAATTTTCGTTTACGATGGAACGAGTTTGCCGCTCGCCGACGCATCGGTCGACCTGATCGTGAGCCAAACGGTTGTTGAACATCTCTCGGATGATCATCTCGGTGCGTATTATTCGGAGGAAGGCCGCGTCCTCCGGGGCGGTGGCCGCGCCGTCCACCAAGTTCCACATCGCCTCATGCCGTATGATTCGCACACGTGTACGTGGTTTATTCACTACGCACCTTCGGCGATTCAGGCGCCACTTTACAAGGCCTTCGCAAACAGGCCCGAACAGGTTGGCAGCATCCTTTTTCTGCGTTGGCCCTGGGTTCATCGCCGCCTCGCGCAGCGACACATCGGTCCCACTGTGGACCGTACGCAGGAGCGCCTGAGATCCGCGATCGATATCGAGGATTTTGACGGGCCGCGGGGATTGAGACGTTTTTTAGATGCTTTCTTCAACGCACCGGGTATCGGTGCATTGTTCCGTTGGCTCGCGGGACCGCTGATGATGCTCGAATCAAGTTCCACGAAACAAATTTGATAATGTCGTAAGGACTCTTTACGAATGACCGCTGCAAACGGAAAAATACCTCTCGTGGATCTTGGCGCGCAGTATCGTGCACACCGCTTTGAATTCGATGCGGCTCTCGCGGAATGCCTGGATCGTACCAGCTTCATAGGCGGTCCCGACCACCGCGCTTTTGCGGAGGAATTCGCTGAATGGTGTGGGGGCGGATATGCCGCGCTGGTCGGTAACGGCACGGACGCTCTTATTCTTGCCATCGAGGAACTGCTTGGCCGTGGTGACGGTACGGAAGAGATTATTACTGTCAGCCACACCTTCATCGCCACGACGGAGGCGATTAGCGGAACCGGATACAGGCCGGTTCTTGTCGACGTCGACCCGGACACCTGTCTGATGAATCTAGACGGACTGGAGACGGCGATTGGACCCAAGACGCGCGCGGTAATTCCCGTTCATCTCTACGGTCAGATGGTGCAGATGGACGCTCTTATGCAGATCGCCCGTCGCTACGACCTTAAGGTGATCGAGGATGCCGCGCAGGCGCACGGTGCGACTTGGCAAGGT
>DJKK01000034.1:2005-3078 GCA_002434595.1 Alphaproteobacteria bacterium UBA6544
AAGAATCTCGGTGCATGGGGCGACGCGGGTGCTATCTATACGCGCGACGCCGCACTCTCGGAATCTATTACTGCCCGTGCCAATCATGGGCGTCAGGACAAATATCTGCATCAGTTTGAAGGCGTGAACTCGCGGCTCGACGGTCTGCAAGCCGCCATTTTGCGTGTAAAACTGCGGCATATTGATGCGTGGAATGCGGCCCGTCGTGAGGTCGCAAGCTGGTATGACGAACTCCTTGCCGGGTACAACAGCATACGGCTGCCGCAGATTCGCGAAGAGGCGGAGCACGTCTTTCATCTCTACGTGGTCCAGGTTGAAGAGCGCGACCGAATCCGGGAATACCTGAACGACCGTGGCATTGGCGCTGGCGTTCATTATCCTGTGCCCTTGCACGAACAACCTGCGCTGGCTTATCTCGGCCTGAAGTCCGAGGATCTGCCGGTGACCTCAAAATTAGGGAAGACAATCTTGTCACTGCCAATCTATCCGGAATTGACTCGGGCGCAGGCGGAACGCGTGGTGGCGACGTTAGTCGAGGCCGTTGATGCATGACCGGCCGGGCTGAAATTCATCGGACCGCGGAGGTGGCGGAAGGCGCGTCCGTCGGCGCCGGCACCCGCGTATGGCAGCATTGCGTGCTGCTGTCTGGCGCAATCGTCGGACAGGACTGCAAATTGGCCCACAATGTCTTCGTCGAGTCCGGTGCCACCGTCGGCGACCGCGTCACGGTAAAGGACAATGTCGTCCTTTATGATGGGGTAAAGGTCGCGGACGACGTGTTTATCGGGCCGAATGCCGTATTCACGAATGTGAGTACCCCACGCGCCTTTGTCAGCCGCAAGGATGCTTTCGAAAGTACCGAAATCGGAAAAGGCGCATCGATCGGGGCAAACGCCACAATTGTCTGCGGCCATTCCGTGGGTGCCTATGCATTGATTGGAGCGGGAGCGTTGGTCGCTCGCGACGTCCCGGATTATGCGCTTGTCGTGGGAAATCCAGCACGCCAGATCGGCTGGGTTAGCCGGGCCGGCTGCCGCATGGGTGACGACCTCGTCTGTCCCGAGACGGGCGAA
>DJKK01000143.1 GCA_002434595.1 Alphaproteobacteria bacterium UBA6544
CTCTGCCGATTTCGGATGAGGCGTACCGTTCGTATCATTTGCACGTTTCATATTATCATTATCTCTGATAACGCGACTAGATTTCGCGCTATCGCATCGTCGTAGTCCGGCATCACCTTCACATACTGCTCGGCAATACGCGCAATTCCCAAAAGTATTGGGTAACCGAACGTGCCCGCTTGTACTTTTAGGTCATGCAGGATCACCTGAATCCGCACGAGTATCCCCCCGTCGAACGTATCCATGCTCTCCTGCAGAAGTGAAGACATCTCAAACTTCGTACGGAACTCAAGCGCAAACTCGCACTTCAGGGCCGCGTATTTCTCGTGCAAGCTCCCCAGTACTAATATTTGCGGACATTATTCGGCCCGACTGATGGCAATATGACGCGATCGCTGTAATTCAAACGTCGATGGAAACCATCTGTGCTTCGGGTTCTCCTTCCAACAAGGAGAGCATTTCGACGACGCTGCGCCCCAGGACAGGATGCTGAAAGTTGGGGGCAATGTCGGCAAGCGGCCTCAATACAAATTCACGCTCCACCATCAAAGGGTGCGGAATTGATAATCCAGGCTCGCTAACCACATCGCCTCCATAAAACAGAATATCGAGGTCTATCGCCCGCGGCCCGTATCGCTCCTCGGTGGGTACACGACCGATATCAATCTCAAATTTTTTCAGTTGTTCGAGCAAAAGCAACGGCTCCAGCGGCGTATCTCCACCGACTGCGATATTGAGAAATGGCGGTTGGTCGAGGACGTACTTAGGAGCCGTCTCATAGGTCGCGGAGAGACGTTCCAGCGACATAACACCCTCGAGGGACTCCAAGGCCTGCCGAAGGTTTTCGACCCGGTCGCCAACGTTACTGCCAATACCAATATAGGCGATCGTCATGACGCATCCTTGGGTGCTTCCCGGATCGCAACCGCCATCCGAACTGCACGCGCGGCCTCCACCACATCATGCACACGCACAATATCTGTGCCTTTCAGCACACCGGCGACTATACACGCCAATGTGCCCTCAAGACGTTCCTCAACCGGCATATCCAGCACACGGCCGATAAAAGATTTACGGCTCGGCCCAATCAACATGGGAAACCCAGTCTCACGCTTCAGTCTGTCAAGATGGTTTATCAATGCAAGGTTTTGCATCACAGACTTGCCAAACCCAATTCCTGGATCGACGGCAATACGATCACCAATGATCCCAGCATCATACGCGCGCGTGCAACCGTCG
Source organism: Alphaproteobacteria bacterium UBA6544 (assembly GCA_002434595.1). Taxonomy (GTDB): domain Bacteria; phylum Pseudomonadota; class Alphaproteobacteria; order UBA8366; family UBA8366; genus UBA6544. The sequence goes on from DJKK01000143.1 coordinate 1,240, forward strand.
CGCAATTCAGCGGCGACTTCTTCAATGACATCCCCGTAGTCCGCGCCCTCGTATTCAGAGCCAATACGTCGATCACGGCGTACTGCGCTACTGCAGCTGCGGTTATGCATCAAGACAACCGCCGCCTTACGTTCCGCAACAGCAGCTGGCATCTCTGGGTCTGCGCTCAATGCATGGATATCATTGACGATGGATGCGCCGGCGTCGATTGCCGCTGCAGCAGTTTCCGCACGGTAGGTGTCGACGGAGATAACGGTATTCGGGCGGCGATCCAAAATTGCTGAAATTACGGGCAACACGCGGGTACGCTCTTCAGAGCCACAAACCGGATTAGCGCCCGGCCGAGAGCTTTCACCGCCCACGTCGATGATATCGGCGCCTGCATCAAGTTGACATTCCGCCCGTGCCACTGCGTCACGGACAGCTTCAACACCGTCGCCTGAGAACGAATCGGGTGTCGCGTTGATAATTCCCATCACCAATGTCCGCTCGCCCCATCCGGGACAATCCTGCCACTTCATCTGCACTCCGTTCGATTCCACTAATTTGCGCGGGTCATATCGCATAGGATGTGATACGGGAAGGCAAGTATGGGAGAACTCATTGTGGCTCCGAAATTCCAGCAGCCAACACATTACAGCGTCTTTATTCGCGATTTGAAGCTGCCCCGTGGCTCGATGAACGACATTCTAACGCTATCCGTCGAACTAAAGGTCGATGTACCGCCCGACCTTTTCGCCGACCGTTACCGATTCGTCGTTTGCTATGACCGTGTCGTCAAGGGAGCAAAGGCCTTTGCCCATGACGAGGAAATTGCCGATCTGCTACAACTCGGCGAAAGGATCGCGCAACACTGCCTTGACGACAAAAGGGTTTGCGTGGTCAGTATCGCCCTTACTGCCGTCGATGAGCATAGCACCGGAACAGGCGGGATAGAGTTGCATCGAGCGCGACTTGATAACGTAATCCAAAATCAAACGCCGGTCCGAATTGTTGCAAATGCTTGAGGCTACCGGATGACGAAATTCGCCGCTGTCATTGCCGCCACGATCTTCCCAGTTGTGGGGTCAGCCTCTGCTGCTCCGATTTCGCTTCCTTCCGCGACTGTTCCGATTGTCCAGAAATATTCCAAATTCCGGGTGGCCACTTCCTGATGTTCAGCCCGCCCTTTGTGGCGCAAGCGGAGAATGCGCCGCCAAAGTGTGCAAACGCGAGCGGCCCCGTCCGCCGCGTCTGTATCTCGACATTTGCGCTGGGAAAACACGAAGTGACCCGTGAACATTACGCCACCTTTGTCGTGGTGACAGGCTACCACAAAGCCGGCGG
>DJKK01000256.1 GCA_002434595.1 Alphaproteobacteria bacterium UBA6544
CTGTCATAAGCCGAATGTCGAGTTGCATACCTGCATGAAGGAAGAATGCGGGTGCCAGAAAACTGAAGACAATTCCTTTGAGTTTTTGCTCAAGTTCTTCGTGCTCGTCGACAATCTCCGACATGACGATGCCGAGCGCGAAGGCGATGATGGCTGGATGGATGCCACCGATCTTCTCGGCCATGAAACCCATCGCTAGCAGCAGGACCAAAAGGAACCTCAACTCAAACTCTACCAGCGATCCGCGATACCGGCGGAATATCCACTTTCCTATGTGCGGAAGGCCAATGATCATCGGTACGGCAACAAGCAGGAAGATGGCGGTTCCCCAGCCAACATCACCCATCAGGAGCGCCAGTGCGACCATACTAAGAACGTCGACGACCGATGCGGCGGCGACGATGATTTGCCCCTTTTCCGAGTGCAGAGTGCCGCGCTCTCGCAAAGCGTGATAGACGAGGGCAAGGGACGTTGTCGAAAGGCCAATTGCGAGCAACCCGGACGTCAGAATAGAAAAATCAAATAGGAAGTGAGCTGTAACAAAAACGCCCGCCAACGGGAGCATAAGTGCCGATACGCCGATCGTAATGCTGGCGCGCCAAGTCTCTCGCAGCCGTTCGACGTCGACCTCGAAGCCGACCATGAACATCAGCCCGAGCATGCCCAAGTTGGCGAGGAAGTGGAGCCAGCCCATCTCTGCGATATCAATAAAGAAGAAGGCCAGCGCAATGCCAGCGAGTATCTCAAGGATAGCGCTCGATATTCTAAACTCGAATGCGATGACGGCTGCGCTCACCATTACGATGGCAACCATCAATGACTGGTCCATTCATGGACTCCTCTTTCGGCCTGTTTGCCTATGCGAGTTATGCCAGTCGGACCGCCACATCAAGGCGTTTAGCTACGGTCGGCTTCAGGTGGCTTCTGAAACAGAAAGACCAGCGGCATGGCGATCAAGGCAACAACAACAAGAAACACAAACGTGTTTAGATAGGCAACCATCTCCGCTTGCGCGAGCACGAGGTTCTGCAAGGCCGCGATGCCGGTGGCTGAATCGAGGTTCCAGGTCGACGGGGTGGCAATGTCACCCAAGGCCTCGGTGAAAGTGTTTATGTGATTGCGCATCTCGATGTAGTTGACCTGAGAGGAACGGACCAAGATGGCGACGATAACGGATGTACCCATACTGGCACCGATCGAACGAATGAGCGCAAACAGTGCGGCTCCTTCGACACGAAAATGTTGAGGCAAGGTGGAAAACGTCACCGTGGTCAGTGTGACCCACATCATGCCCATTCCATAACCATTGACGAGGGTTACCCAGACTATCGTGTCGATCTGAACTTCTGACGTCCATTGGGTCATGACGACATTGCTGACGCCGACACACATTAAGCCAAGCAGTATGAGATACTTTGCCGGGAAACGATCGGCCAATGTGCCGCCCATCATCATCGCGATCATGGTGCCTACGCCGCGGACCGACACGATCCAGCCGGCCGACAGAACAGGGTAGTCTTGCACATTCTGGAGAAACAGTGGGAGGATAAAGAGGCTCGAGAATACAGCAATTCCGAACATGAAGATCAGGCTGAGACCCACAATGAAATTGCGGTCTTTGAAGATAACCAGATTGATATAGGGACGCGGGTGCGTGAGGCTGTTAACGATGAAAATATAAATTGCCAATGCAGCAACCGCTGCTTCTATAACGATTTCCGTCGATTGAAACCAGTCGAGACGCTCGCCACGATCCAACATCAATTGCAGGGCTGAGACGCCGATCACCAGGCTGGTGACACCGATCCAGTCCAGCGCCTGTTTCCGGGTTTCTGCTTCCGGTAGAGTGAGTATGATGGCCACGAACGCGGCGACGCCGAGGGGAATGTTCATTGAGAAGAGGTAGCGCCAGCCATAGAACTCCGTGAGCAGCGCACCGATAGTCGGCCCCAAGATTGGCCCCAGAATCATTCCCAACGACCAGATGCTCATCGCAAAGCCATGCAGTCGCCGCGGATAGGTGTCGAGCATGATCGCTTGCGAAATCGGCAACAAGGGCGCGCTCACAAAACCTTGCAAAATCCGATAGAACACGAGCTCTTCTAGGCTTCCCGCGATGCCACAAAGCGCTGATGTAAGGGTGAATCCGACGATCGATCCCAAGAAGACCTTGCGCCTTCCGAATCGCCCGCTGAGCCAGCCGGTCAAAACGGTGCCAACTGCTGTCGCGACGACAAAGGCGGTAATAATCCATCCGACCTGATCTGGACGGGCTGAGAGGTTGCCCTGGATGTTGGGCAGCGCGACATATGCCGTGCTCATATTGACCGCATGCAGTAGCGACGCCATCAGGACCGGAACCGTGATGATGACCCGTTCGATTGTGGAAAACGGCCCGATCGCTGGTTGGCTTAGTGTTTGCAACAGTTTGCCTTGTCTGGCGAAAAGCAGATCACGCGATTAAGTTATCTAACATCCAATCCCGTGCGGAGAAGCGAAAATTCGCAATCCTAGACAATTCCCGCCGATTTCTTGCGCAATCTCTCCGCTGCAGGTGGAACCCGGAACGTTATGATCGAAGCATCCGCCCTTTCCAAGACCT
>DJKK01000287.1 GCA_002434595.1 Alphaproteobacteria bacterium UBA6544
ATGGCGGGCGGAAAGTTGAACTGAATTTTTACAACAGCGTCATTCCCGCGAAGGCGGAAATCCAAAGCTTAAGTAATCCGAACTGGATTCCCGCCTTGGCGGGAATGACGCTCTAATAACGGAGCAAATTAATGAAAGCTTTTAAAGGTAAGACGGCGGTTGTCACCGGCGCGGCAAGCGGAATCGGCCGCTCGCTTGCTTTGGCCTTTGCCGGGCGGGGCGCTAACGTCGTGATGGCGGATGTGGAAGCGGGCTCTCTTGCGGCAGCTCGTGATCAGGTTGCGGCGATCGGCGGTGAGGTAATTGACGTTCCGACTGACGTCACAAAGGAAGGTCAGGTCTTTGCATTGGCAGATAAGGCTTGGGACCGCTTCGGCGCGGTCCACGTTGTCTGCAACAACGCTGGCGTGCTCATCCGGGGCGATACATTGGATGCGGAGCGTAAGGACTGGGAATGGATCCTCGGGGTGAACCTGTGGGGTGTAATCCATGGCGTTCGCGCATTTGTTCCGAGGATGCGCGATTCCGACGAAGAAGGTCATATTGTGAACACTGCCTCTGAAGCGGGGCATTTCGCGGGTGACGGATACGGCGTCTATAACACCTCAAAATTCGCCGTTGTGGGATTAACGGAAAGTCTGGCGCGCGACTTGCGCAACACCAGGATAGGTGTATCGATGCTGTGTCCTGGTCAGGTGGAGACCGGCATCTTTACTAACACGAATCGACCGGAAGACTACCAAAAGGATGCCGAAGACGCGCCGATGGACCGTCGGGTGGCTGAGAACGTTATGGAGCCTGATGATGTGGCGGCTAAGGTCATAGCAGGGATCGAGGCCGGTGCCCTGTATGTCTTCAGTCATGAAGACGAGGCACGCCTGCTAATCGACAAGCGAAACGGGCGTATCATGAGGGCGGTTGGCGGTTAAGAAATGAGCGCAACTCTGACGCGCGTGCGCTTGGCGATTTGCTCCGGGGGTAACCGGCGCCATCGATAGGGGTGTCCAAATTTTTCCGGCCTGTATTTTGGGTATAGTCCTATAGTGCATTCCAAACGCATTCAAACTGAATGGAATACGGGATGGAACTTAGCCTTGTCGAAATTGTTGGGCACATCGCATTCTTGCTGACGGCTGTTTCGTTTTACTTGAAGGACATTCTGCTCTTGCGGTTTCTCGCGATCGCTAGCGCACTCGTCGGCATTGGTTATAACTACTTCCTTCCGGTGGGTCCCTTATGGCTGCCGATCTTCTGGCTCGGGGTGTTCGCGGCACTCAACATTTGGCGAATTGTTGGCATCTTCTCCGAACGGTACTCGATTCATTTCAACGAGGATGAGCGAGAACTCTACGAGACAATCTTCAGAAATTTCGCTCCGGTAGAATTCATGAAGCTCATTCGGACCGCCGAATGGCGGGACGCGGGAGAGGGAAATGTCTTCGCGACCGAGGGCCGACCGGTAGACGGTTTGCGACTGTTATGTAGTGGAGAAGTAAGGGTCGATCGCGATGGTGCGGAAATTGGGCGCGCGCGCGATGGGGCCTTAATTGGCGAGATGTCTTTCATTCAGGGTGGTGATGCGTCCGCGACAGTAACGGCGACGGTGCCCTGTCGATACGTGTTCTGGCCTGAAGAGGCGCTGCGCGGGCTGCTTCGGCGCAATCCAAACATAGATGTGGCCATGAAACACGTCTTCAGCCTGGACCTCATGCGAAAACTCACGGGCGACATTGGCGGGACCGTACGGACGAAGGCGTTGGAGTGAGGCGGTTCCGGACGCTTTCGTATAACCGTCGAATACTCTACGCCGTATCTTTCGCGACCAAGTCTTTGTACAAGCCTTGTAATTTTGAAGTCACTGGGCCTGGCAGCGGTCCATCGCCAATCCGGCGGCCGTCGATCTCAGCAACCGGGGTCTGTCCGCCGAAGGAGCCTGTCAGAAACGCCTCGTCGGCGCTGTAGGCCTCGAACAGGGAATAGTTCCGTTCGAAGACGGGAATGCCGTTGGCGCGGCAGATATCGATTATGTTCTGCCGCGTCACCCCGTTCATGCAGTAATCGCCGGTCGACGTCCAAACCTTGTTTTTACGGACGATGAAGAAGTTGCAGGCGTTTGTCGTATTGACGAAACCGAGGGGGTCCAACATCAAACCCTCGTCGGCGCCCACTTGCTCGGCCTGCAAGCAGGCTAAGACGCAGTTAAGTTTCGAGTGGGAATTGTACTTGGCGTCCTGGCTCATGGGCAGTCCGCGTACTTGCGGAACTGTCGCCAATCGAATGCCTTGGGTTTTTAGAGCGGTTACGGGTTTAGAGTGTTCGACGATTATCACGACCGTCGGCCCCGACCGCGATAAGGATGGATGCTGAAATGGTTTCGATTTGACGCCGCGCGTCACCATCAGCCTGCAATGGGCGTCGCCGATCATGCCGTTCGCCGCCGCAGTCCGGTTCAGCGCTTCGAGAACACCTCGGCGGTCCATACCGAGTTCGATACCAGCCGCCTTAAGACCAGCGAACAGCCGGTCCATATGTGCGTCGAAAAAAGCCCATTTGCCGTTGTATAGCCGCATCCCTTCCCACATACCGTCGCCGAGCAGGAAGCCGGAATCGTAAACGGAAACTTTCGCCTCGTCGCGATGAACGATGACGCCGTCCACGTAGATTTTGATATCCCGATTGCGTGCGTCATCCTCTGCATCGTGGGTCGTGTGAGACGGTGGAGTAGCAGTTTGTTCCGCATCTGAGGTGGTCATTGCGATTCGCTATCGATTAGAGTTCAGGCCCACCGATTACGCCGTTTTTCGAGATTGCGTCCAGCATTTCTTTTTCAAAGCCGAGTAGCTCCGACAATACGTCTTGTGTGTGCTGGCCGGTATTCGGGGCGGTATTCTCCACGACGCCTGGCGGCCTCTTCGATTTGAAGGGAGGTCTGAGGAGTTTGAGGGGACCGATTGTCAGATGTTCCAACTCAAGCTGCATATCCCGCGCCCAGGTGTGCGCATTCTCTGCGATTTCCTCCATCCCTTGGACCCGCCCGGCAGGGATGCCGTTGGCGCGGCAGTCATTTTCCGCATCGTCGGTCGTCCGTTCTGCCGCCCGTGGTCCGATGAGGCGAAGCCGATCCCCCTCTGGCGGTCCAAGTTTGAGAACGCGCGCGCCGAGTTTGGACAATAGACGTATGGCGACCGAACCCGCACCCCAACCATCCGCAAGTTCGATCACGAGCGTTCCGTCGATACAGCCTTCCGGTGTCACTGGCGCGCTCTCCCATATGTGTCTGTGAAGAAGTTAAACCGGAGACCAGAAACGGACTAGACCTGGCCGCGCAGTGCATCCGGCAGGGGTGCCAGGTCGCTAGGTTTGGTTGCAGATTTCGATGTTGAATCGGCGAGTTGAAACCGTGGGCTATCGTCTAGGAAGTTGCGCATATGCACGATGATAGAATCGTCTTCGATCAGGCAAACACCGTAGGCGGGGGCTCATGACTGCCGACCATGTCTGGCTCCGGTCCGAGATACAAGCCGACCTGATGGTTTGTGCCTGGAAGCGTTGTTTCCGGAATGCCGAGCCAAGAGCCAGCGATGGGCCGGTGCACATGGCCGTAGAAGATGTGGCGCACATTGCCGTGAGCCAGCAGAAGGCGCCCGAGGGGTTCGGGGTCTAGCAGCATGCAGTCGTCGAGAGATCCAATGCCAACCTTGAACGGTGGGTGATGCAGGAACAGGTAGATGGGTCGATCTGCATGGCGGGACAATTGCTCCTCCAGCCATGCCAACCGCTGGACTGTTCGTGTTGGACCGTGTCGAGAATTACGAAAACCCCCCACTTCATGCGTCACGGTGTATTGGACGAATCCCGCTACGTTGGAGGGTGTCTAGGGAAAGATTTTTTTAAAACTCTCCCGATCGTCGTGATTGCCGATCAGCAGATAGCACGGCATTTCAAGGTCCGCGAGGATGTTCCTCATCGAAAGATAGGCTGGCTCAGGCCCGTGATAGGAGAGATCTCCCGTCAAGACCATGAACTCGGCATCGCCGTCGATCCGGTTGACCATTTCGATAACATGGGAGAGCCGGTCGCTTGGATGCATCGCGCACAGCATGTCGGCAGGTGGGACGAGGTGCGTACCGGTGACGTGGATGAATTTCATGATCCGGCTCGCCTTTCGTGTCAGGCTATTTGATACTGCTGGAGGGTGCCGCCATAAGGTTGGAACCATTCGCTTAAATCCCGGCCCGACGGAGTTCTTCGATACTTCTTCATGTGCAAGGATTGTTCCTCGATTACGGCGCTGTAACTGGCGTCCGCGGCAAGGTTCATCGTTTCCCC
>DJKK01000085.1 GCA_002434595.1 Alphaproteobacteria bacterium UBA6544
CGTACCGTGTCGTCGAATTCATGCCCGTCCAGAAAATCATGCATACCGCTTCGCATTTCCAGAGACAGCGCATTGCGCGCGTCCGGTCGGTTCATTGTCAGGGTGGCAACGCCGTCCACAACGTCTACGAGCAAGTCAGCCATACTGAAGTCCTTTCTATTCTCAACTTTGCGGCACCGACGCATCGATACGCGCGACAATTTCAGTCTCAAGCGGTCCCGCCGCTTCGGCGGCAACGCATTCAGCAAGCTCTTCCCGGTTCTTGCACCCGAGAACGACGGTGTCGACGTCGTCCATCGTCAGCGCATAGCGGTGCGCGAGCGCTGCGGCGCTCGTGCCCAATTCCGCAGCAAGGGTACGAAAGCCCTCGGATTTGGCGAAATCAACCACCACGCCGTGCCCCTCCGGCAGGTCCCGATCGAGCGTGTCACAAAGCGCACCCCCTTGAACGGGCCGAATCCCGAGTACCCCGGACCCGGTGGCTTTGGTCGCGGCAATGAGCTCGCGCGCCCGGCTTGGCCCCGGAAAATACTGCAACTCACCCGGCGAATCGAGGAGATTTGTAATGCATTGGACCGCGGCCGGACGCGTCTTTTCGCCGAGAGCCCGTAGGATGCAGTCGGGAATGCCGATGCCGGTGATACCCCATGCACCGATGCGGCCGTCTGCCTTCAGTTTCTCACAGACCTGGACGAACTGATCGATGTAAGTCGTCCAGCGGGTCGCGGGTCGGTCAACATAGGCGCTGGCGTCGTAGTCATCCGAAATAATGTTGGAATGCAGGAAGAACAGATCGACGTATTCGAGGCGCATCCGCTCAAGGCTCTCATTGAGACTTCCAATGAGATTCGCTTCGACCTCGTCGGTATGCGGCGTGCCGAGGCGGTGTTTCGTGGTAACGCGGACGCCGTCCGGAAGCTTGCCCTCAAACGCTTCACCGATCACCAATTCAGCCTCGCCATCGCCATATCGCGGTGCCATATCGAGCAAGGTGATGCCGGCATCGACCGCAGCCCGGACCGTGCCTACGCATTCCGCTCGCGTGGTCACTCCCCAGAGTTGTCCGACCCCGCCACCACCCAAGGTGAGCGTGCTGACCGGCCACAGGTCGCCAAGCTGACGCGTTTTCATTCCGCTCTCCCCATATATAATAATCGCGGCCCCATGGGCGCGAACTCAAACGGGACATAGTATGAAACTCACCGAAATCGAACGGGAAATGCACTCCGACGCGATGGGCGAGCCACGCCGTATGGCGGTCGAGCATCAGCTCAAGGTCGGGCGCTTCTTTGACGCCGCGGATACGGTCGAGATCGGCCATGTTCACATCATGGCGGACACAGAAGCCCTTGGAGAATCAGGTGTGCGGTTCCTCGAAGAGATCGCGACCTTTCCCGAAGATGACCGGAAGGTTAGGGTCACGATGAACGCTTCGTCACCCTCGAGCGGCGGGCGGACACGGCGTTCCGTGCGCTCGATGTAATGATGACCGATACCTGTATCAATTATCAGGTCTTCATGCCGCCGGTCTTCGGCGAGCACGTCGCCTTTGGCGATACGGGATCGAGCATCTACACCGACAGCGTGCTTGGTGCGCGCACCAATTTCGAGGAAGACATCACCGCCGCGATCAAGACCGGAGAACGGGTCCACGTTCACCCGGGTTCGGGTATGGTGACGATTTTCCCGACTAACAATCCCATATGATTCAGGGGGTTCATCGGAAACGGATGATTCTTTCCCTTGGTAAATCTTGAAAAAAGAACTGTTTGAGTTAAAATATTCCGATACGTTTCGCAGATGGTTAGAGATAACTTAAGAATCCAAGTGGGTTCGCTAGGATACCCCTGACATTGTGGACGTTAAACTGCCGGACCCGCGAAGCGGCTGGTGACGAAGATTTACACTGTTAGAGGTAATAAAAATGGCTGTTGGCACAGTTAAATGGTTTAACCCGACAAAGGGTTACGGTTTCATCGAGCCTGACGATGGCGGCAAGGATGCGTTCGTGCATATTTCCGCGGTCGAGCGCGCCGGTCTCAACGGCCTGCACGAAGGCCAGAAGGTCTCCTTCGACTTGGAGCCGGGCCGCAACGGCAAGTCCGCGGCGGAAAACCTGAAACTGGTCGATTAGAAACGTTTGCCGGTTTTGAAAAACGCCCCGTCCGGCATTTCCGGACGGGGCGTTTTCATTTGCACTTGCGGTTTGTCTAGACGACGCCGGCTTCGCGCAGGCTGGACACCTCATCCGCGCAGTACCCGAGTTCGGATAAAATGTCATCCGTATGTGCGCCGCATTCCGCGATGCCCGTCACAAGCCGGTTCGTCGATCGGCTCATATGGATCGCCTGGCCGATCAACGTGACCTCTCCAAGCGATTCCGACGGCACCGATTGGGCGATGCCCACATGCTGCACCTGCGGGTCGGCGAATGTCTCCGCCAAGGTGTAAATCGGTCCGCAGGGAACGCCGGTCTCATTCATGATCGCGATCCACTCCCCAGATTCCTTCTCGGAGGTTGCGGAATCGATCTCCGCGTTGAGCGCCGCCCGGTTTGTCGCCCGGTCCTCCGCAGTGGCGTAGTCGGGATGCTCGATAAGATCTTCCCGGCCGATCGCGCCGCAGAACTTCCGCCACATACCGGGGGTCGGCGCGATGGTGAAATACCCATCGGACGACTTGAACACCCCCATCGGCGAGTTGGTCGGATGGTTATTGCCGACCTGCCCCGGCAGCTCCTGCTTCATGGTCCAGCGGGCGGCCTGGAAATCGAGGAGGAAGATCATCGCCTCGATCAACGATGTATGAACCCACTGACCCTCGCCCGAGTCCTCGCGCTCCAACAACGCCATACAGATGCCGTTGGCGAGCAGCAAACCGGCAGTCACGTCGGAGATCGCCGCACCGGAGCGCATCGGCCCCCGTCCCGGCTCCCCGGTCACCCACATATGGCCACCCATGCCCTGGATGATCGGATCGACGCCCGGCCGGTCACGATAGGGCCCGCTCTGGCCGAAACCGGAGATACTGCCATAGACGATGCGCGGATTGATCGCCTTGATGGTCTCGTAGTCGATGCCAAGCCGATTTTTCACGTCCGGCCGGTAATTCTCGACGATTACATCGGCCTCCGCCGCCAGCTTCTTGAAGATGGAGGCACCATCCGGGCTCTTCAGATTGAGGCTGAGCGAACGCTTGTTGCGGTGCAGGTTCTGGAAATCGGCACTGTGTCGGGCAGCGAAATCCGAGGGACCGCCGGTGTCCGGCATCTCGATCTTGATGACCGAGGCACCCCAATCCGCAAGCTGCTTGACCGCCGTCGGCCCGGCGCGAGCCCGCGTCAGGTCGAGAACCTTATATTTCGACAGAACGGTCGAGGCCGGTTCGATACTCATGGCCGTTTTCTCCTCTTGCTCTCCGGCATTCGCGTCAGCCCAAGATGTGCTGGGCCAGTTCCTCACCATGGGTCAGCATCGGATAGTGACCCGCATCCATTTCGA